>NZ_CAURTV010000022.1:0-41412 GCF_963527515.1 uncultured Cellulomonas sp.
GCTCCACCGAGGTCAGCGCCAGCACCCGTGCCGCACGCGCCCTCGTCACCGCGCGGTCGGCCGCTACCTCGCGGGCCCAGCCGGACTCCACGAGCGCTTGCGCCTCGACGCTGCGCCCGTGGGCGGCCACGAGCAGCGCGCACCCCTCGAGCTCCGACCGCAGGGCGAGCACCTCCCGCACGTGCGGGTACGGGGCGCGCGGCTCGGCGTGCAGCGGGTCACCGTCGTCCCACACGACCGCCAGGCCCAGGTCGGTCACCGGGGCGAACGCCGAGGCCCGCGTGCCGACGACCACCGACGCCTGACCGCGCAGGGCCGCCAGGAACGCCCGGTACCGCACGGCGGGACCGTCGTCGGCGGCGAGCCGCACCGCGCCACCTGTCGCCCCCGGGACCCATCGCGGCACCCCGGCGCTCTCGAGCGCGGCGAGCACCCGGTCGATGTCCCGCGCGTCGGGAACCACCACGAGCGCGCCCCGGCCGCCCAGGAGGCAGGCCGAGACCGCCTGCGCGATCGCGTCGGGCCACCGCTCGCCCGCGGGGCCTGGAAGTGCCGACCAGACAGCCCGGGGCGCCCCACCCGCGGTGACGTGCTGGAGGAACGCTGCGCCACCGCGGTAGGGCACCCAGGCGCTCGCGGACACCGACGGCGACGACGCGGCCGGCGCTGGGGCCGGCACCTCCGCCTCGACGCGCGCGTGCCGCGCCGGGACGGCCAGGCGCAGCACGTCGTTCAGGGTCCCGGCCCACCGGTCGGCCACGGCCCGGGCGAGGCGGGCGACCTGCGGCGCGAGCACGGGCTCGGCGGAGACGACCTTGCGCACGGCCAGCAGCGCGCCCTCGTGCTCCGCCTCCTCGACGCGCTCCAGCACGTAGCCGTTGACGTCGCCCTGCGCGCCGAACCGCACCTTCACGCGGGCACCCGGGACGGCGGTGTCGGCCAGGGTGGCGGGCACGAGGTACTCGAACACCCGGTCCAGGTGCGCAGGTGTCAGGTCCACACACACGCGGGCGACCGGCAGGTGCTCAGCCGGCGGCACGGCACCGGCGGACGCCCGGACGCGCCGCTGGGGCTGCGGCAGGCCGTCGAGCACGAGCTGCTCGCCGTCCGCGGTCACGTCCACGTGCTCCTGCGCACCCGTGCACGACCGGCCGGGGATCCGGCGGGCGTCAGCCCACCGCGGACTGGAGGTCCGCCACGCGGTCGGTGCGCTCCCAGGTGAACTCGGGGAGCTCGCGGCCGAAGTGCCCGTACGCAGCCGTCTTGCGGTAGATGGGGCGCAGCAGGTCGAGGTCCCGCACGATCGCGGCCGGACGCAGGTCGAACACCTCGCGGATGGCCGCGGTGAGCCGCGCGACGGGCACGGTCTCCGTCCCGAACGTCTCGACGTAGAGGCCCACGGGGTTGGCCTTGCCGATCGCGTACGCGACCTGGACCTCGCACCGGCGAGCCAGCCCGGCGGCGACGACGTTCTTGGCCACCCAGCGCATGGCGTAGGCCGCGGACCGGTCCACCTTCGACGGGTCCTTGCCGGAGAACGCCCCGCCACCGTGCCGGGCGATCCCGCCGTACGTGTCGACGATGATCTTGCGTCCGGTCAGCCCGGCGTCCCCCTGCGGTCCGCCGACGACGAACGTGCCGGTGGGGTTGACCAGGAGACGGTAGTCGGTGGCGTCCAGGTCGAGCTGAGCCAGCACCGGGGCCACCACGTGCTCGGCGATCGCCGGTCGGAGCGCGGTCTCCAGCTGCACGTCCGGGTCGTGCTGGGTGGACAGGACGACCGTGTCCAGGCGGACGGCGCGGTCCCCGTCGTAGCCGATGGTGACCTGGGTCTTCCCGTCGGGACGCAGCCCGGGGACGATCCCCTCCTTGCGCACCAGGGTCAGGCGCTCGGCGAGCCGGTGCGCGAGCCAGATGGGCAGCGGCAGGAGCGTCGGGGTGTCGTCGCTGGCATAGCCGAACATGAGGCCCTGGTCGCCGGCGCCCTGGGCGTCCAGCGGGTCGAGGTCGGAGCTGTCCTCGCGGACCTCGAGCGCCTTGTCGACACCCGCGGCGATGTCCGGCGACTGCTGCCCGATGGACACGGAGATACCGCACGAGTCGCCGTCGAACCCGATCGACGACGAGGTGTAGCCGATCCCCCGGACCACCTCGCGGACGATCTGCGGGATCTCGACGTACGCGCTGGTGGTGACCTCGCCGGCCACGTGGACCAGGCCGGTCGTCACCATCGTCTCGACCGCGACACGAGCCTGCGGGTCCTGCTCCAGCATCGCGTCGAGGATCGCGTCGGAGATCTGGTCACAGATCTTGTCCGGGTGCCCCTCGGTCACGGACTCGGACGTGAACAGGCGCATGTCGGGCTCGGTCATGGCGGACAGCGTAATGGCCGCGCCCCCGGACGCGGGCGCGGTCTCAGGCGCGTGCGACGACCGCGTCCCAGACGGCGTCCGCGACGGCGTCCTTCGTCCCGGTCGCGGAGGCGACCACCGTCCCGGCGCCGTCGACGATGGTGACCTCGTTGACGTCGGCCCCGAATCCCCGACCGCCCCCGACCGCGTTGACGACCAGCAGGTCCGCGCCCTTGCGCAACGCCTTGGCGCGGCCGTGCTCCAGGACGCTGCCGGACTCGTCACCGGTCTCCGCCGCGAAGCCGACGACGAGCTGCCCGGCGCGTACCGTGTCGGTGGAGAGCTCGGCCAGGATGTCGACCGTCTCGACCAGCTCGAGGACGGTCGGCGCACCGCCCGGCTGCTTCTTGATCTTGGTCTCCGCGCTGGTGCGCGGCCGGAAGTCGGCCACCGCGGCGGCCATGACGACGACGTCGGCGTCCTTGGCTGCGGCTCGGACGGCGTCGCGCAGCTCGGCACCGGTCTCCGCACGGACCGTGTCGACGCCCGGAGGGACGGGCACGTCGATGTTCGCGGCGACGAGCGTGACCCGGGCGCCGCGGGCTGCGGCCGTGCGAGCCAGGGCGACGCCCTGCCGACCCGACGAGCGGTTCCCCAGGAAGCGGACGGGGTCCAGCGGCTCTCGGGTTCCCCCGGCGGACACGACGACGTGCCTACCGGCGAGGTCCTGCGGCCGGTCGGTGACCAGCGCGAGGGCGGACGCCGCGATCTCCTCGGGCTCCGGCAGGCGTCCTGGGCCGGTGTCCGAGCCGGTGAGGCGCCCGGCGGCGGGCTCCAGGACGTGCACGCCGCGGGACCGCAACGTCTGCACGTTGGCGACCGTGGCGGGGTGCTCCCACATCTCGGTGTGCATCGCGGGGGCCAGCAGCACGGGGCACCGAGCAACCAGCAGGGTCGCGGTGAGCAGGTCGTCGGCCTGTCCCGTCGCGGCCCGGGCCAGCAGGTCCGCGGTCGCCGGGGCGACGATGACGAGCTCGGCCTGCTTGCCGACGGCGACGTGGGCCACCTGGTCGACGTCCTCGAAGACGTCGGTGGTCACCGGCTGCCCGGACAGGGCCTCCCAGGTGGCGCGCCCGACGAACTCCAGCGCCGCGCGCGTGGGCACGACGCGGACGGAGTGGCCGTCCTCGCGCAGCAGGCGCAGGAGCAGGACGGCCTTGTAGGCGGCGATCCCGCCTGCGACGCCGAGGACGATGCGCATGGCGGGCAGGTCAGCCCTCGGTGGCCTCGGACGTGAGCAGGCCGGCGTCGATCTCCCGCATGGCGATCGAGAGCGGCTTCTCCTGCGGGCGGGTGTCCACCAGGGGGCCGACGTACTCGAGCAGGCCCTCGTTCAGCTGGGAGTAGTACGCGTTGATCTGGCGCGCGCGCTTGGCCGAGAACAGGACGAGCGCGTACTTGGAGTCGGCGCGCTCGAGCAGGCGGTCGATCGGCGGGTCGGTGATCCCGACGGGGGCTGCGACGGTGCCGGACATGGTGATCTCCCAGAGGTACGAGGTGGGTTGGGCAGTGACATGCTCTGGCCCCATCCTACCCGGTCGGGATCCCCATCCCGCGGACCAGCTCGTCGGTGGCCCGGTGCACGTCGTCGTTGACGATGACCTGGTCGAACTCCGACTCCGCCGCGAGCTCGACGCGGGCGGTCTCCAGCCGCCGCTCCCGCTCCTCGGCGTCCTCGGTCCCCCGGCCGACGAGCCGCCGCTCGAGCTCGGCGAACGACGGCGGGGCGAGGAACACGAAGTGCGCGTCGGGCATCGACTCCCGCACCTGACGTGCCCCCTGCAGGTCGATCTCCAGCAACGCCGGCTCCCCGGCGGCCAGCCTCTCCTCCACCGGACGGCGCGGCGTGCCGTAGCGGTTGCGGCCGTGCACGACGGCCCACTCGAGCAGGTCGCCGCGCGCGACCATCCGGTCGAACTCGTCACCCGACACGAACAGGTAGTGGACGCCGTCCACCTCGCCCGGGCGCGGTGAACGGGTGGTCGCGGAGACGGAGAGCCACACCCGCGGGTAGCGGGCGCGGACGTCGGCGGACACCGTCCCCTTGCCGACGGCAGTCGGTCCGGCGAGCACGGTCAGCCGGGCAGGCGTCGTCGTCATGGGTGGTGCGGTACTCCTCGAGCTGCGCGGCGGGGTCGCCTCGACCTCGAGATGTTCACCCGAAGCGGTCGACGAGAGCCTTCACCTGGTGCGGTCCGAGGCCCCGCACGCGGCGGGTCTCGGAGATTCCGATCTCGGAGATGATCGCACGAGCCTTGACCTTGCCGACGCCAGGGAGCGACTCCAGCAGGGCGAGGACCTTGAGCTTGCCGATCGTCTCGTCCTGCTGGCCCTGCGTGATCACCTCGGAGAGCGTTCCCTGCGAGTACTTGAGGCGGTTCTTGACCTCGGCGCGGGCCTGCCGGGCAGCGGCGGCCTTCTGGAGCGCTGCCGCTCGTTGTTCGGGAGTCAGCGGAGGGAGTGCCACGCGCGTCACCTTCTCGTCAGTGGGCCGGCGACCCACGTCGAGTGCGCGGGATCGTGTCTACGAAACTAGCGAGCGGCATCCCCATCGGCAATGCGAACGCGCGTCCAACCGCCCACGACCTGCACCGACGCCGCCCTTCCCCGGTCAGGACAGCGCAGCGGCCGCCTCGTCGGACGCCCGCCGCGCAGCCGCCCGCAGCGCCGGCACGGACGGCCCCGCGGCGAGCACACCACGGGACGACGAGGCCAGCACCTGGCGGCGGGCGGAGCCGAAGACCTGCGCCAGCTCGCGCGGCCCGGCGCCCTGTGCGCCCACCCCGGGAGCCAGGAGGGGACCGTTGACGCGGGCGAGGTCGACGCCCGCACGCGCAGCGGCGTCACCGACCGTCGCCCCGACGACCAGACCGATCGACCCCAGCGGGTGGGCGTCGGCGTTGAGCACGGCGGCACGCGCCGCGACGGACGCGGCCACCGTCACGCCGTCATCGGTCCGTGCGTGCTGCACCTCGCGGCCCTCCGCGTTGGAGGTGAGGCACAGGACGAAGAGCCCCCGGCCCGACGACAGCGCCAGGTCCACGGCGGGGTCCAGCGACCCGAACCCGAGGTACGGCGAGACGGTCAGCGCGTCGCCGGCCAGCGGCGAGCCGTCGCGCAGGAACGCGTCGGCGTAGGCGCCCATCGTCGAGCCGATGTCGCCGCGCTTGGCGTCGACGATGACGAGGGTGCCGGTGTCCCGGCCGGCCGCGACCACCTCCTCGAGCACCGCGACGCCGGCAGACCCGTGCCGCTCGAAGAAGGCGGCCTGGGGCTTCACCGCCGCCACCCGGCCCCCGACGGCCTCGAGCACCGTCAGGGCGAACGAGCGGACCCCGGCGGCGTCGTCCGGCAGCCCCCAGGCGTCCAGCAGGCTCGTGTGCGGGTCGATGCCGACGCACAGCGGCCCGTGGACGTCCATGGCAGCCGCCAGTCGCGCCCCGAACGGCTGCGTCACGCGCCGGCCGCCGCACGCGCCTGACGCCGCACCAGGGCCGCCGCGTCGTGCTCCTGCAGGCTGGTCACCCGGAACGGCCCCGCCTGCCGCGCCTCGATCGCCTGCACGGCGGCGCCCAGCTGCTGCACCGTGGTGACCATGGCCTTGTCGGCCGCGACGGTCGCCGCACGGATCTCGTAGCCGTCGGCGCGGGCGCCCTGGCCGGACGGGGTGTTCACCACGATGTCGACGTCGCCGGAGGTGATGAGGTCGACGATGGTCGGCTCCCCCGCAGCGCCGCGGCCGGCCGAGTACTTGCGCACGACCGTCGAGCTGATGCCGCTGCGGTGCAGGACGGCCGCGGTGCCCTCGGTGGCGAGGATCTCGAAGCCCAGCTCCGCGAGGCGCTTGACCGGGAAGACGATCGAGCGCTTGTCGCGGTCGGCCACCGAGATGAACGCCTTGCCGCCGGTCGGCAGGCCGCCGAACGCCGCGTCCTGCGACTTGGCGAACGCGGTCGGGAAGTCCACGTCGAAGCCCATGACCTCACCCGTGGAGCGCATCTCCGGGCCGAGCACGGTGTCCACGACCAGACCCTCCTTGGTGCGGAACCGCTTGAACGGCAGCACCGCCTCCTTGACCGCGATCGGCGAGTCGAGGTCGAGCACGCTGGCGTCGTCGACCGGCAGGATGCCCATCGCCCGCAGGTCCGCGATCGAGCGGCCGGCCATCACGAGCGCCGCAGCCTTGGCCAGGGAGACGCCCGTGGCCTTCGAGACGAACGGGACCGTGCGCGACGCCCGCGGGTTCGCCTCCAGGACGTAGAGCACGTCGGAGACCAGCGCGAACTGGATGTTCAGCAGCCCGTGCACACCGACGCCCCGCGCGATCGCCTCGGTGGACAGCCGGATGCGCTCGAGCTCGGATGTCGAGAGCGTGACTGGCGGGAGGGTGCACGCCGAGTCGCCGGAGTGGATGCCGGCCTCCTCGATGTGCTCCATGACGCCGCCGAGGAACAGCTCCGTGCCGTCGAACAGCGCGTCGACGTCGATCTCGATGGCGTCGTCGAGGAAGCGGTCGATGAGCAGCGGCGGCAGCGTGCCCGCGCGCCCCCCGTCGGCGGCGTTGTCGAGCGCACGCTTGACGTACTCGTCCAGCTGCGGCTCGCTGTAGACGATCTCCATGCCGCGCCCGCCGAGCACGTAGGACGGCCGCACCAGGACGGGGAAGCCGATCCGGCGCGCGGTGTCGCGGGCCCCCGCCTGCGTGGTGGCGGTGCCGAAGGCCGGCGCGGGCAGCCCCGCGGCCTCGAGCACCTTGCCGAACTCCCCGCGGTCCTCGGCGGCGTCGATCGCGGCCGGCGACGTGCCGAGGATCGGCAGGCCGGCGTCCAGCAGACGCTGGGCCAGGGAGAGCGGCGTCTGGCCGCCGAGCGTGACGATGAGGCCCTCGACGGGACCGGCGGCGAGCTCGGCGGTGTAGACCTCGAGCACGTCCTCGAACGTCAGCGGCTCGAAGTACAGGCGGTCCGAGGTGTCGTAGTCCGTGGAGACCGTCTCGGGGTTGCAGTTGACCATGACGGTCTCGTACTCACCCTTGAGCGCCAGCGCCGCGTGCACGCAGGAGTAGTCGAACTCGATGCCCTGGCCGATCCGGTTGGGGCCCGAGCCGAGGATGAGGATCGCCGGCCGGGTGCGCGGGGCGACCTCGGTCTCCTCGTCGTAGGACGAGTAGTGGTACGGCGTGCTGGCGGCGAACTCGGCGGCGCAGGTGTCGACCGTCTTGAACACCGGCCGCAGGCCGACCGCGTGACGGCCGCGGCGGACCGCGTCCTCGGAGGTGCGGCGCAGCGTGGCGATCTGCGCGTCCGACAGACCGTGCCGCTTGGCGTGCAGGAGCACCTCGCGCGTCAGGGCGTCGGCCGTGCGGGTCTGCTCCGCCACCTCGTTGATCAGCTGGACCTGGTCGAGGAACCAGGGGTCGATGCCCGTGAGCTCGTACACCCGCTCCAGCGCGACGCCGGCCCGCAGCACCTGCTGGACGTCCACGAGGCGGTGCTCGGTGGGCCGCGAGATCGTCGCGACCAGGGCCTCCAGGGCCTCGCCGGTCAGGGCGTCGCCGGCCCAGTGGAAGACCGCACCCTTCGTGTCGAGCGACCGCATGGCCTTGCCGAGCGCCTCGGAGAAGTTCCGGCCCAGGGCCATCGCCTCGCCGACGGACTTCATGGTCGTCGTGAGCGTGTCGTCGGCCGCGGGGAACTTCTCGAACGCGAAGCGCGGGACCTTGACCACGACGTAGTCGAGCGTGGGCTCGAAGGACGCAGGCGTCGAGCCACCCGTGATGTCGTTGGGGATCTCGTCGAGCGTGTAGCCGATGGCCAGCTTGGCGGCGATCTTCGCGATGGGGAACCCGGTCGCCTTGGACGCGAGGGCGGAGCTGCGCGAGACCCGCGGGTTCATCTCGATCACGACGATGCGCCCGGTGGACGGCTCGACGGCGAACTGGATGTTGCAGCCGCCGGTGTCCACCCCGACCTCGCGGATGACCGCGATGCCGATGTCGCGCATGCGCTGGTACTCGCGGTCGGTGAGGGTGAGCGCGGGGGCCACCGTCACCGAGTCGCCCGTGTGCACGCCGACCGGGTCGACGTTCTCGATCGAGCACACGACCACGACGTTGTCGTTCTTGTCGCGCATGAGCTCGAGCTCGTACTCCTTCCAGCCGAGGATGGACTCCTCCAGGAGCACCTCGGTGGTCGGCGAGTAGTGCAGGCCCTGGCCGGCGATCCGGCGCAGGTCGGTCTCGTCGTACGCGATGCCCGAGCCCAGGCCGCCCATGGTGAACGAGGGGCGGACCACCATCGGGTAGCCCAGCTCCTCGACCGCCGCGAGGGCGTCGTCGATCGAGTGCACGATGACGGACCGGGCGCTCTCGGCGCCGCAGACCTCGACGACCTGCTTGAACTGCTCCCGGTCCTCCCCCTTCTGGATGGACGCGATGTTGGCACCGATGAGCTCGACGTCGTACTTCTCCAGCACGCCGGCCTCGTCCAGCGCGATCGCCGCGTTCAGGGCCGTCTGGCCGCCCAGCGTGGGCAGGATCGCGTCCGGGCGCTCCTTGGCGATGATGGTGGTGAGGATCTCGGTGGTGATCGGCTCGACGTAGGTGGCGTCGGCGAACTCCGGGTCGGTCATGATCGTGGCCGGGTTGGAGTTGACCAGGATGACCCGCAGGCCCTCCGCCTTGAGCACGCGGCAGGCCTGCGTCCCCGAGTAGTCGAACTCGCAGGCCTGGCCGATGACGATCGGGCCGGAGCCGATGACCAGGACGCTGTTGATGTCTGTGCGCCGGGGCATCAGGCGTCACCCTTCTGCTTGTTCGTGGGAGGGGCCATGAGGTCGAGGAACCTGTCGAACAGGTATGCGGCATCGTGCGGGCCCGCCGCCGCCTCCGGGTGGTACTGCACGGAGAACGCCGGCAGGTCGAGCGCGCGCAGGCCCTCGACCACGTCGTCGTTGAGGTCGACGTGGCTCACGACGACCCGGCCGTACCGACCCCCGTCGTGCGGGGCCACCGACTCCCCGTCCAGCGGGGCGTCGACTGCGAACCCGTGGTTGTGCGCGGTGATCTCCACCTTGCCGGTCGCGCGGTCCATGACGGGCTGGTTCACGCCGCGGTGGCCGTATCCCAGCTTGTACGTGCCGTACCCGAGCGCCCGGCCCAGCAGCTGGTTGCCGTAGCAGATGCCGAAGAACGGGATCCGGCGGTCCAGCACGTCCCGCAGCAGCTCGATCTCGTGCGTCGCGGCCGAGGGGTCGCCGGGCCCGTTGGAGAAGAAGACACCGTCCGGCGACGTGGCCAGGACCTCGTCGATGGTGGCGCTCGAGGGCAGCACGTGCACCCGGACGCCGCGCTCGGCCAGGCGCTGCGGAGTCATCGCCTTGATGCCGAGGTCGACGGCCGCGACGGTGGCGACGTGCTTCCCGATCGGTTCGACCACGTACGCGGCGTCGGTCGACACCTCGCCGGCCAGGTCGGCGCCCACCATCGCGGGAGCGGCCAGGACGTCGTCGAGCAGCTCGTCGTCCGGCCTGCGCTCGCCCTTCTCGTCGAGCAGCGCCGCACCCGAGAAGATCCCCGCGCGCATGACGCCGCGCTCGCGCAGGTGGCGCGTCAGGGCGCGGGTGTCGATCTCGCTGATCCCGACGACGCCCTGCGCCACCAGGTCGTCGTCGAGCGTGCGCACCGAGCGCCAGCTCGACGCGCGCCGCGCGGGATCACGCACGACGTAACCCGCCACCCAGATCTTCGACGACTCGTCGTCCTCGTCGTTCACGCCGGTGTTGCCGATGTGCGGCGCGGTCATCACGACGATCTGCCGGTGGTACGACGGGTCCGTGAGGGTCTCCTGGTAGCCGGTCATCCCGGTGTTGAAGACGATCTCGCCCAGCGTCGAGCCCTCCGCGCCGTACGGGCGACCGGTGAAGGTGCGTCCGTCCTCGAGCACGAGCACTGCGTCCCTCATGAGTTCTCCTCCTGCGCGGGCGCGCGGCCCGTCGTCAAAGCCGTGACTGACTCGATGAGCCGCCCGCGATCGGCGGCGTGCTGGGGTCGCAGGCCCGTGTCCAGGCCGCGGGGGTCCGCCGGGTCGGCCTGCCAGGTCAGGACGACGAGGCCGTCTCCGCCGACGACCTTTCCGGCCATGCCGGGCGCGGTCGACGCCCCCCGCAGCGAGGCGGCGGGCACGAAGACGTCGGCCGCACCCTCCCGGGTGATCCGCACGCCGGCGTCGAGCACGGTGACCTGCGCGCGGCTGCGCACCCCGAGGTCGTGAGCGGTGACCCGGTCGAGCCAGTCCCCCGCACGGGTGGTGGACACGTAGACCGCGTCCACGGGGCCGAGGCGGGTGGACCCCAGGTCCGCGGGGGCCACCGGCAGGGCCGGGACCAGGGCGGACGACCGCCGGGTGCGTGCCCGCCAGCCGGCGCGCATGGCCCAGAGCACCAGCACGACGACAAGGGCGAGCACGACCGTCGAGACGGCCTGCCGGGTCACGACCGGACCACCACGGTCTCGTCGCACGCCGACCCGTCCATCACGGTGGCGCGCCCGCGCAGCCATGTCGCGATGACGCAGCCGGACAGCTCGCGGCCGCGGAACGGCGAGTTGACGGACTGCGTCGCCTGCTCCTCGGGCACCACCACCCGGCGGATGCCGGGGTCCACCAGGGTGAGGTTGGCGGGCTCCCCCACCGCGATCGGCCGCCCGTGGTCGCTCACCCGCCCGATCCGCGCCGGGGTGGTCGACAGGACGCGCGCCACGTCGGCCCACGTCATGCGCCCGGTGTCGACCATCGTCTCCTGCACGACGGACAGCGCCGTCTCCAGGCCGGTCATGCCGAACGCCGCCGCGCCCCACTCGCAGTCCTTGTCCTCCCGCGTGTGCGGCGCGTGGTCGGTGGCGACGATATCGATGGTGCCGTCGGCCAACCCCTCGCGGACCGCCTCCACGTCCCGCTGCGTGCGCAGGGGCGGGTTGACCTTGAACACCGGGTCGTACCCGCGCGCCAGCTCGTCCGTGAGCATGAGGTGGTGCGGCGTGACCTCGGCCGTGACGTCGATCCCGCGGGACTTGGCCCAGCGGATGATCTCGACCGAGCCGGCGGTGGACAGGTGGCAGACGTGCAGCCGCGAGCCCACGTGCTCGGCCAGGAGCACGTCGCGCGCGATGATCGCCTCCTCGGCGACCGCGGGCCAGCCCGCCAGGCCGAGCTCCGCGGAGACGACCCCCTCGTGCATCTGGGCACCGTCGGTCAGCCTTGGCTCCTGCGCGTGCTGGGCGATGACCCCGTCGAAGGCCTTCACGTACTCCAGCGCCCGGCGCATCACGACGGGGTCGTGCACGCACTTCCCGTCGTCGGAGAACACCCGCACCTGCGCCGCGGACTCGGCCATGGCACCCAGCTCCGCGAGCCGCTCCCCCTCGAGCCCCACGGTGACGGCACCCACGGGCCGCACGTCCACCCAGCCCGCGTCGCGTCCAAGGCGCCAGACCTGCTCGACGACGCCCGCGGTGTCCTGCGTCGGCGTGGTGTTGGCCATCGCGTGCACCGCCGTGAACCCACCCATCGCTGCCGCCCGGGTGCCGGAGCGGACGGTCTCGGCGTCCTCGCGGCCGGGCTCGCGCAGGTGCGTGTGCAGGTCCACCAGGCCCGGCAGCAGGATCAGCCCGCTGCCGTTGATGATTACCGCGTCGTCACCGGCCAGACGTTCCGCGTCCTCGCCGATCGCCGCGATCACGCCGTCGGCGAGCAGCACGTCGGTCGTGCCGTCGCCGAGCGGGCTGACGTCCCGCAGCAGGTAGTTCCGGGTCACGCGTCCACCTTCGTCTCGTCTGTGGTGCTGGGGGCGGCCGCTCGGGCGTCCCCGCCCGCCAGCAGCAGGTACAGGACGGCCATGCGGACCGCCACGCCGTTGGCCACCTGCTCGACGATGACCGCACGCGGGGAGTCCGCGGCGTCGGCCGAGATCTCCAGGCCGCGGTTCATCGGGCCGGGGTGCAGGACGATCGCGTGCTCCGGCAGCATCGCCAGGCGCCGGGCGTCCAGGCCGTACCGCCGGGTGTACTCCAGCGGGCTGGGGAAGAACCCGCCACCCGCGCTGGACATCCGCTCGCGCTGGACGCGGAGCATCATCACCGCGTCGGGCTTCTCGTCCGCGAGCACCTCGTCCAGGTGGTACGACATCCGGGCCGGCCAGGCGCCGACCCCCACGGGCAGCAGCGTCGGGGGCGCCACCAGGACCACCTCCGCACCGAGCGTGTGCAGCAGCTGCACGTTCGACCGCGCGACGCGGCTGTGCAGGACGTCGCCGACGATCGCGACCCGGAGGCCCGCCAGGTCGCGGCCGGTCACGTCCCCGGGCCCGGACAGGTGCCGGCGCAGCGTGTACGCGTCGAGCAGCGCCTGCGTCGGGTGCTGGTGCATCCCGTCGCCCGCGTTGATGACGGCGCCGGTGGTCCAGCCCGAGGTGGCCAGCGTGTGCGGCGCGCCGGACGCGTGGTGCCGGATCACGACGGCGTCCGCACCCATCGCCTGCAGCGTCAGGGCGGTGTCCTTGAGCGACTCGCCCTTGGACACGCTCGAGCCCTTGGCGGAGAAGTTGATGACGTCGGCGGACAGTCGCTTGGCTGCGGTCTCGAACGAGATGCGCGTGCGGGTGGAGTCCTCGAAGAACAGGTTGACCACCGTGCGACCCCGCAGCGTGGGCAGCTTCTTGATCTCGCGGCCCTGCGTCGCGGCCATCGAGCCGGCGGTGTCGAGGATCCGCACGGCGTCGGCCACGTCGAGGTCGGCGGTGGACAGCAGGTGCCTCATCGCACCCCTCCCTCGATGAGGACGGCGTCGCGACCGTCGGTCTCCTCGAGCAGCACGCGGACGCGCTCGCTGGTGGAGGTGGGCAGGTTCTTGCCGACGAAGTCCGCGCGGATGGGCAGCTCGCGGTGGCCGCGGTCGACCAGGGCGGCCAGCTGGACCGCGCGCGGCCGGCCGAGGTCGCTGATCGCGTCGAGCGCGGCGCGGATGGTGCGGCCGGAGTACAGGACGTCGTCGACGAGCACGACCACCTTGCCGTCCAGGCCGCCACCGGGGATGTCCGTGGCGCCGATCGTCCGGGTGGGATGGCGCGCGAGGTCGTCGCGGTACATCGTCACGTCGAGGCTGCCCACCAGCAGGGCCGGGTCCAGGCCGGGCTCCACCGCGACGAGCCGCTCGGCCAGGCGGCGGGCCAGCGGGAGCCCCCGGGTGGGGATGCCGAGCAGGACGACGTCGGCGCCGCCCTTGTTGCGTTCCAGGATCTCGTGCGCGATGCGCGTGAGCGCCCGGCCAATCTCCGGGGACCCGAGGACCACGTTGGCGTCGTCGTCGACGCTCCCGGGTGCGGGTGCGGGCGTGCTGCTGCTCATCATGCGACTCCTTCCCCGCCTCACAGGACGGGTCTTAAAGGAAGGTCTCTCGAGCGGCCACCCTACCGTCCGGCCGGGGTGCTCCCGGTGCGACGTCCGTCACGGCTGACGGGCTCGTCACCCGGATGCCACGTCATCCCGGGGCGACCACGTGACGATCCCCTGATGTGCTCGGAACCGTTCCCACCTGGGTGACCGTGCTGCAGCTGCTTGCTGCAGGGCTGGTCGGTGGATTCTGCGTGCTCCAGTGGGTGTGGTGGCGTGGCGAGGTCCGGCCGGCCAGCGCCGCGTGGTCCCTCGCCTGGTCGTCGGACATGGGACTCGTGCTCCTGGCCGGCGGGCTGTTCACGCTGACCACCCCCGGCACCGTGCGGGACGTGCTGGTCTTCGTCCACGCGCAGCTCGTGGCCGGCTTCCTGGTCATCGCCGTCCCCGCGACGCGGGCGATCGCCGGCGGCCCCAAGGTGCGCTACTGGCTGTGGGCGGCGATCGCCCTGTTCACCGCACGCGCCGCACTGTGGTGGGTGCCGATGGACCAGTGGGTCGCCGACGCCGACGTCCTCGACGCCGGCCTGCTGCTCGCCCCGACCGCGGTGGTCGTCTCGTACGTGGTGGTCGCCGTCGGCCGGACGAAGCTCACCGCGTTCGGGTCGCTGCTCGTCGTCGCCGGTGCGGAGTCGCTCGCCCTCTTCACCGCGGGCGTCCTGGTCCGGGACCACGCGCTCGGGGCCATGTGCGCGGCCCTCTGGGCAATCCCGCTCGCGGTGGGCATCGAGGTGCTCGCGCTCAACCGGCTGCGTGACGCGCAGGACGCAGCCGCCCGCCAGCACCAGATGCGCGACGCCCTGGCCCGCCTGGCCAACTCCGCGTGGTTCGTCAAGGACGCGGACGGCCTGCTCGTGTCCGCCCGCGACGAGGCCCGCATCATCCTGCAGGACCCGAGCATCGAGGGCTCGCTACGGCCGATCGCCCGCGACCGTTTCGTCGCGGAGCTCTTCTCGGCGACGAAGGTCGAGCATGCCGCTCCGTGCCGGACGTTCCTGATCGACCTCGCGCAGATCGTCTCCGCCGCGGCCGAGCGGTACCAGCTGAGCGAGCGGCTCCACACCACCGCGTTCGCCGACCCGCTGACGCGGCTGCCCAACCGCCGGGCCGTCGAGGAGCACCTCCTGGCGATGCTCGAGCGTGCGAACGTCGAGCGCACCCGGGTGTCCCTGGTCTACTGCGACCTGGACGGGTTCAAGCGCGTCAACGACACCTACGGCCACGCGCACGGCGACGCGCTCCTGGTGCGGGTCGCGGAGTACCTGCGGGGCGCGCTCCCCGACCATGACGCCTACGTGGGCCGGGTCGGCGGGGACGAGTTCGTCGTCGTCCTGGCCCGGGCACCGCAGGACGTGGAGCTCGTCGCCATCGCGCGCGGCATCCGGGAAGGGTTCGTCGACCGCGCGGGCGGCAGCCGGCCCGCCCGACTCACCGTGGGCGTCGCCACCTGGGTGCCGGGCGACGTCGTCGACGCCGACGGCCTCGTCCGGCACGCCGACACGGCGATGCTCGAGGCCAAGCGCTCGCGGTCGGGCTTCCGCGTGTTCGACCGGGCGCTGCGCCGCCGCGTGGAGGCCGAGCGCCACCAGCTGACCGCGCTCGAGGCCGCAGTCGGGGCCGGTCAGTTCACCGCCTACTTCCAGCCCATCGTCGACGCCCAGACCCTCGAGATCGTGCAGGTGGAGGCGCTCGCCCGCTGGGACCACCACGGCAACCTCATCCTGCCCGCCGACTGGCTCGAGCTGGCGGAGGAGTCCGGGCTCATCGTGCCCATCGGGCTCGAGGTCCTGCGGCAGGCCCGGCGCGCGCTGGAGCGGTTCCAGATGCCCGTGTCGGTCAACGTGGCCGCCCGGCAGCTGGCGGAGCCGGACGCGCTCGAGCAGATCGAGACGGCCTGGGGCGACGCCTTCTGGGAGCACCTGACGCTCGAGATCACCGAGAGCGCGCTGGTCCAGACGTCGTCGGCCGTCCCGGTCCTGTCCGAGCTGCGTGCGCGCGGTGCGCGGATCGCCGTCGACGACTTCGGCACCGGCTACAGCTCGCTCGCCCGCATCGCCCGGCTCCCCGTCGACGAGCTGAAGATCGACCGATCCTTCGTGCGGGACATCGGGACCGAGCGAGGACGCGGCGTCGTGCGGGCCATCGTCGCGCTCGCCCAGACGCACGACCTCGCCATCGTCGCCGAGGGCGTCGAGACGGCCCTGCAGCTGACCACCCTGGGCGAGATGGGGGTGACCCGCGTGCAGGGCAACTTCCTGGGCCGCGCGGCGCCGAACCTGCCGGTGCGCGGGCCGCGTCCGACGACCGGTGCGACCGCGGTCGTGCATGCCGGCCGGGCGCTGCGCTCCATCGTGCCGACCCCCGCCTCCGGCCGGGACGGCAGCCGGCTGGCCTCGGTGCCCCGGTACTGACCCCCGGGCACGACGACGCCCGCGCACCCCCGGTGCGCGGGCGTCGTCGTGCGTGCTCAGGCCAGGAGCGTCGGCTTCAGGTCGACGATGCGTCCCAGCAGGCCGTTGACGAACTGCGGCGACTCGTCCGTGGACAGGGAGCGGGCCAGCTCGACGGCCTCGTCGACGGCGACCGCGTCGGGGACGTCGTCGTTGAAGAGGATCTCCCACGTGCCCAGGCGCAGCAGCGCCCGGTCGACCGCCGGCATCCGGTCGATGGTCCAGCCGTGCGCGTGCGTGGCCAGCAGCTCGTCGATGCGGTCCTGCTCGGCGATCACGCCCTCGACCAGGTCGACGGAGTACTGCGGCAACGCGCTCTCGGTGCCGGGCTCCGCGATGCGGTCCGCGAGCAGCCGGACGGGGTCGATCCCCCGCTGGTCCGCCTCGAAGAGGACGTCGAGGGCCCGCTTGCGGGCCTTGGTGCGAGCTCCCACCTCAGTCGTTCACGCGGCCCAGGTAGCTCCCGTCGCGGGTGTCCACCTTGACCTTCGTGTTCGCCTCGAGGAACAGCGGCACCTGGATCTCGTAGCCGGTCTCCAGCGTCGCGGGCTTGGTGCCGGCCGACGAGCGGTCGCCCTGCAGGCCCGGCTCGGTGTACGTGACCTCGAGGACGACCGACGGGGGCAGCTCGACGTACAGCGGCACCCCCTCGTTCGTCGCCACCATCGCGTTCTGGTTCTCCAGGAGGAAGTGCGACACGTCGCCGACCGTGACCTCGGAGATGTGCACCTGGTCGTACGTGTCCGTGTCCATGAACACGAAGTCCGTGCCGTCCTTGTACAGGTACTGCATGTCGCGCTTGTCGACGCTGGCGGTCTCGACCTTCAGGCCGGCGTTGAACGTGCGGTCGACCACCTTGCCGGACATGACGTTCTTCAGCTTGGTGCGGACGAACGCGCCACCCTTGCCGGGCTTGACGTGCTGGAACTCGATCACGGTCCACAGCTGGCCGTCGATCTTCAGCACGGTGCCGTTCTTGAGGTCGTTGGTGGTCGCCACGATCGTCGCTTCCTGTCGAGTGAGCTTCTGTGCGGTCCGGCGGAGGCGCGGCCCTGTGCGTTCCCAGGGGCGTGCGCGGCATCAGCGGCCGCAGACCGCCGACCATCGTACCGTGCACCGACTGCCGGCCCGTCCCTCGGCGCCCAGCCGACAATTGTGAAGCATCCGGCCCGAAGACGGCCCGATCGTTCACCGTCCCGGGCGAGGCAGCGAGCGCAGCGTGGTGAGGTGGGACTCGATCTGTGCGATCACCATCCGCGGACGGTTGACGATGTCGTCCCACGTGTAGCGGAGCACGGTGCACCCGGCCGCGACGAGCAGGTTCTGCCGCGTACGGTCGGACTGGAAGCGGTCAGCCCCGTGGAAGCGCTGGCCGTCGACCTCGATCACGAGCCGGACGTCCGGGAAGTAGATGTCCGCGGACGCAGCGACGCCGACGTGCCGATGCAGCGACTCCGCCGCGAGCCACCCCCCGATCCGCGCCTCCCGCAGCAGTCGTTGCAGTCGCCACTCGGCCGGGCTCGCTGCCCCGTCACGCAACCGGTCCAGCGCAGACCGCCGTGGGACGTTCCCCCATGCCCCGGGATGCGCCCCGATCCACGCCGCCAGCTCGTCGGCGGCGAGGAGCCGACGACTCAGCACCCACGCCAGCAGGCCGTCCGACTGATCGGGCTCGAGTCGGCCGAGGCAGTCGATGATCGTGCGTCGAAGCGTCGTCACCCGGGCGTGCCCCGCAGGCTCGGTGTCGGAGGGATCGAGCCCGAACCGGTGGGCCCGCAGCGCGTCCCTCGACGGCCGCGCGGTCGGTACGTGGACGTGGATCAGGCCGTCGTCGGCGACGGGGAGCCGGTGGAGCCGCGCTGCGGTCCCGAGGCACGTCGTCGCCTCCGGCCAGGTGAGCCACACGGCGTGCACCTGCTCCCACGGCCCGACGGACTGGTCCCGGAGGGTGAGCGCGGCACCGGCGACCCGCATCCACCGGCCGCCGCGCAGACGACGCCGCACCTGGTGCTCGGTCATCCCGGCAGCCATCGCCTGCTGCGCGGTGAAGAGGCCCGCCTGGCCGGTCGCCTCCGGTGGGCGCCATCGCGCTGGTAGCCGGTCCGTCACCCATGAAGGGTCACGTCCGGATGCCTCCGTGCCGACCCGCACGACCGCTCGGTGCACAGCGCGTCCACCGCCCGGGCTGTGGGCGACTCGTCCGAGGCGAGGAATGAGAACCTCCCGGCCGAATGTCGACCCGTTCCTTCACATTCCTGCGCCAGGGCGGGCGCTACGTGCGGGCCGCGATCGCCTCGAGGGCGAGGCGGTAGCCCTGGAGGCCGAAGCCGGCGATCGTGCCCGTGGCGATCGGGCCGATGACCGAGACGTGCCGGAACACCTCGCGGGCGTAGGGGTTGGACAGGTGCACCTCGACCAGCACCAGGCCGGCGTGGGTGACTTGCGCGGCCGCGTCGCGCAGCGCGTACGAGTAGTGGGTGAACGCGGCCGGGTTGAGCGCCACGTGTGCTCGGGCGTCGACCGCCTCGTGCAGCCAGCCGACGAGGGCGGACTCGTCGTCGGTCTGACGCACCTCGACGTCGAGGCCGAGGTCCGCCGCCCACTTCTCCACCGCCGCGGAGAGCTCGTCGTGCGTGGTGGAGCCGTACACCTCCGGCTCCCGGACCCCCAGGCGGCCGAGGTTGGGACCGTTGAGCACCAGCACGCGCGTCATGCGGGCAGCCTAGGTGACGGTCGTCGGCGTCAGAGGGAGATCGCGCGCGACGGGGCCGGGGCGCCCTCGCTCAGCTCGGCGTACGCGGCGGCCAGCAGCGTCGGGTCAGGCCCCTCGAGGCGCACCGGCTTGCCGATGTCCTCGAGCACCACGAAGCGCAGCAGGTCGCCGCGGGTCTTCTTGTCCCGGCGCATGGCCGCGAGCAGCCGCTCCCAGCGGTCGCCCCGGTAGGTCACGGGCAGACCGAGCGACGTGAGGATCGAGCGGTGCCGGTCGACGACCTCGTCGGAGAGCCGCCCCGCCAGGCGCGCCAGCTCGGCGACGTAGACCATGCCCACCGAGACCGCCGCGCCGTGCCGCCACTGGAACCGCTCCACGTGCTCGACGGCGTGGGCGAACGTGTGCCCGTAGTTGAGGATCTCGCGCAGGCCGCCCTCCCGCAGGTCCTCCCCCACGACGCGCGCCTTGACGGCCACGGCCCGCTCGACCAGCTCGAGCAGCACAGGCGACGACGCCGCCGCCACGGGGTCGGTCAGCAGCGCCGTGTTCGCCTCGACCAGCTCGAGGATGCGCGGGTCCGCGATGAAGCCGCACTTGACCACCTCGGCCAGCCCGGCGACGAAGTCGTGCCGAGACATCGACTCGAGGGCAACCAGGTCGCAGAGCACCCCGGCGGGCGGGTGGAACGCGCCCACGAGGTTCTTGCCCTCGGCGGTGTTGATGCCGGTCTTGCCACCGACGGCCGCGTCCACCATGGCGAGCAGCGTGGTCGGCACCTGGACGACCTTGATGCCGCGCAGCCAGGTCGCCGCGACGAACCCGCCCAGGTCCGTCGTCGCGCCGCCACCCACCGCGACGACCGCGTCGGAGCGCGTGAAGTCCGCCTGGCCGAGCACCTGCCACAGGAACGCGGCGACCTGGGCGGTCTTGGCCTCCTCCGCGTCGGGGACCTCGGCGATGAACGCCTCGTACCCGTGCGCGCGCAGGTCCTCCCGGACGGCGTCGGCGGTGGTCGCGAGAGCCGCGGGGTGCACGACGAGGACCCGGCGCACGTCCGGACCCAGCAGGTCGGGCAGCGCAGCGAGCAGGTGCCGCCCAATGACGACGTCGTAGGGCTGGTCGCCCTCGACCCGGACGGTCCGTGCCTCGGTCATGACGGGTTCCCCTCGGAGCGGCGCAGGACCGCGAGCTCCTGCTCGATCTGCTCGGCGACGTCCGCGGGTCGGAGGCCGTCGGTGAGCACCCGGAGCGTCGCCAGCTGCTCGTACACGGGCCGGCGGGCTTCCATGAGTGCCTGCCACTGGGCTCGCGGGTTGCCCAGCAGCAGCGGTCGGGACTGGTTGAAGCCCACCCGGGGGCCCGCGTGGGCCAAGGTCACGTCCAGGAACACGACGACCCCGCCGCCAGCCACGTAGTCGTCGAGCGCCGCGCGGGTGGAGGGGTCGAGCACGGCGCCCCCACCGAGCGCCAGGACGCCCGCGTGGCTCGTCAGCGCGGCCGCGACCGCGTCCCGCTCGAGCGCACGGAACCGGGGCTCGCCCTCGTCGACGAAGATCTCGGCAACCGTCTTGCCGGCCGCCGCCTCCACGTCGGCATCGGTGTCTCGCGACGCCAGCTGCCAGCGCGTGGCGAGCGCCGCGGCGACGGACGACTTCCCCGAGCCGGGGGGACCGATCAGCACGAGACGGGGGGCGGTGGAGTCTGCAGCGGGCACAGCCAGCAGGGTAGTGCGCGGACCGCCGTTCACCCGCCTGGCCTACGACGCCAGATGGTGCGTCCCGGACCCTCATGATCAGGCCTGGGCCTGCCGAGAAGCGACGAGACCGCTGTATCCACGCGCGCCCCGGAGGCCTCGCTGTGTTCCGACGTTCCCTAGCCGCGATCGTGACGGGTGCCCTCGTGGCCACCCTCATGGCCGCCGGCACGCTCCCGGCTCACGCCGCGACCATCGACGCCCCCGAGGCGAACCTCGCGGTCGTCGACGGCGACGGCGACCTGCGCCTGAGCTGGCAGCCGACGCCCGGGGCGTCCGCGTACCGGGTCGAGGTCGCGACCACGGCCGGGTTCGACGCCGGGACGGTCGTCGCCGCCGCGGACACCTATGCCCTGACCTGGGTTCCGACCTCGGTCCTGGCCAGCGGCGAGGCGCGCACCCTGTACTGGCACGTCGCTGCCTACAGCAGCGGGACGACGGTCGCGTCCCGGGGGGGCTACTCCGAGGCGCAGACGTTCGACACCGACGCGATGGCGGTCCCGGTGCTGGTCAGCCCCGGCTCGCCGAGCGGCGGCACCGTGACCTACCCGACGCCGGTCACGTTCGTGTGGCAGCCCGTCCCGGGTGCGGTCAGCTACGACGTGCAGTACTCGCCGGACAGCACCTTCCCCACCGAGGTCAGCCGCCCGGTCGAGAACACCACAGGCACCAGCTGGACCCTCGACCTCCCCCTCGAGCGCACGGTCGCCGGCGAGACGATCGTGTGGAACTGGCGCGTCCGCGCCAACTTCTACTCGGGCACGTCGACCGCGCTCACCGGTCGGTGGTCGCCCGGCTCCAGGTTCACGGTCGAGTGGCCCGCCGCGGCCTCGAAGCCGACCCTCCTGTCCCCCGCCAGCTGGACCTCGCCCACCGACCCGGCAGTGTCCGACGTCGTGTTCACCTGGTCGCCGGTGCCCGGCGCCGCGTCCTACAAGGTCGTCGTCGGCGTCGCGAAGAACGACGCCGGCACCGCGATCGCCGGCGAGCTGGCGAACGCCGGTGGCACGACGACCAGCACCACGCTGGTGCCGGAGATCGCGCTGCTCGACCAGAACTACTACTGGCAGGTCGTCGCGTACGACACCGCCGGGCGCCCCGGGGTCCCGTCCGACATCCGCCAGTTCCAGAAGCAGTGGGGCGGTCAGACCTCCCCGACGGTGACGGTCGGTGCCCCGAGCACCTACCCGGTCCCGACCATCGGCGCCCCGAGCGTCGAGAACGCGCCGGAGATCGACCTCAACAGCTTCCAGCTCTCCTGGCAGCCCGTCCCGCGCGCGACGATGTACGAGGTCCAGGTCGTCCCGCTCAACGGCGACCCGCGCCTCACCTGCCGCACCGCGTCGACCTCGGTGACCGTGATCGAGGAGGTCGACCCGGGGGCAGGACTCCCCAGCGCGCAGGACGGCGCCGGTCCCTGCCTGTGGACGGCTGTCCCGACCAAGCGCATCCAGGCCGGCGCGACGTACCGCTGGCGCGTCCGCGCGATCGACCTGACGGGCGCCGCCACGACGCTCCTGCAGTCGTCCCTGCCCACTGGCACCGTGGTCAGCGACTGGTCGGACCCCGAGGACGCCGGCCTGCCGGCCCGCGCGCGGTACGTCAAGGTGGTGGCTCCGCCCGCCGCCACAGCGACCGGCTCCGAGCCTGACGAGGCCGCCTTCGCCGCAGCGACGACCGACGCGCTCAAGGGCCAGCCCTCGCCGGTGTTCTCCTGGAACGCCACCATCGGCGCCACCGGCTACGAGGTCCGGTTCGCGACCAACTCCGCGATGACCACGCAGATCGCCGTCGTCCGGACGCAGGGCACGGTGCTGCGCCTCAACGGCGTCTTCGACGACAACACCACCGGCCTGCCGTACTACTGGCAGGTGCGCCCGTTCAAGCACGTCAGCGGGGACATCGTCTACATCGCCGACGGCTCCGCCTCGCACCCCAGCTGGGTGAAGAACTCGCGCGCGACGGACCTCGTCGGTGTGGTCAACCCCGTCTCGGTGTCGTCCGACGGGACCACGGTCCTGTCCTGGCGGCCGCAGGGCGCCAGTGCGCCCCTCGACGGCGGAGCACGGGGCTACCAGATCTCGATCCTCAACTCCGACGGCACGCTGCTTGCCGCCAAGAAGATCGAGTACCCGTCCTACGTCGCGCAGAACCCGGCCAACGGCAAGCCGCTGCCCGATGGCAACTACAAGTTCACGGTCGCCCCGCTCGACGCCAACGGGAACCCCGGTCGCGTGTTCGAGCCGGCCCGGGACTTCACCGTGGAGACCCCGAGGCCCGTGCTCGCCGCTGCTCAGGCCGGCACGTCGAGCCTCGCGCTGCGGTGGTCGACGCCGGCCGCCGTCGCGCGGTACGAGGTCGAGTACTGGAACACCGCCACGCCGACCGCGACGACCAAGGTGGCAGGCGTGTCGCTGGTCAAGCAGACCGGCCTGACCGTCAAGGACCTCGCGCCCGGGACCTACGGCTGGCGCGTCCGGTCCGTCGACTCGGCGAACGGTGTCTCGCAGTGGAGCACCGTCGCCACGGCCGTCGTGGCCACGCGGGCGCCCGAGCTCATCACCGGCGACGCGGTCGTGCTGCCGACGTCCGCCCGCGTCCTCGACTGGGAGCCGGTCCCCGGTGCGTCCCGGTACATCGTCCAGTGGGCGACGTCGTCGGGCGCCGTCGCGTCGGCCGTCGGCGTGGAGACGGTCGCCTCGTCGCTCGCCGTGCCCTCCGCCGTCACGTTCGGGGCCACGTACTGGTGGCGCGTGCGGGCGGTGTCGGAGAAGTACAGCTCCTCGACGGGAACGTCCCGCGTGTCCCTCGGGACGTCGGTCGAGCGCACGTTCAGCACCCGCACCACGCCCGGCGCCCCGGTGGGCACGGCGGTCACGGTGAACGGCCGCGACCTCACGGTCAGCTGGACGCAGCTCACCACGGCGGCGTCGGGGACCGACACGGGCGTCCGGTACGTGGTGCGCTACCGCGCCAGCGCGACACCCGAGAACGCGTGGGTGGTCCTGTCCCCCACGACCGCAGGCGCCGCGAGCATGGTGCTCACCGGGCTGCAGAGCAGCACGACGTACGAGGTCGCGGTCAGCGCGCTGACGGCCGAGGGCCAGGGGCAGTGGTCGTCCACCGCCACGAGGGCCACCGCGGGTCCCCCGGGGGCGCCCACCGGGCTGGTGTTCGTCTCGGGCGCGGGCACCCTCAAGGTCACCTGGAGGCTCCCCACGTCGACCGGCGGAACCCCGCTCACCGGCGTGACCCTGCGCTACCAGCGCACGGCCGAGAGCAGCTGGACCACCGTCCCGCTGCTGCCCTCCACGACGACCTACACGATCACTGGCCTGGTCCAGAACACCGACTACCGCGTCGAGGTCACGGCCGAGAACGCCGTCGGTTCCGGCCCGGCGGCGGCGGCGCAGTCCACTGTCGCGGGGCTGCCCGGTTCTCCCGTGCAGTTCGCCGTGACGCGCGGTGACCGCTTCGCCACCGTGACGTGGGCGCCGCCGGCCAGCGACGGTGGGTCGGCGATCACGGGGTACGCCCTCGAGATGCGGACCTACAGCTCGTCGACGGCCACCTGGAGCGCCTGGGCGGTCAAGTCGTCGCCCGCGAGCACGGCCCGGAGCGCGACCGTGACGAGCCTGGTGAACGGCACGACGTACGAGTTCCGGCTGAGCGCGAAGACCGCCATCGGGACGGGCGCTCCCACGAAGGCGCTCCGGGTGCAGCCGTCCGTGCCGAGCGTGATCCGGTCGCGCACCGCGACGATCGCGCCTCGGGCGTAGCCGCCACAGCCCGCCCTGCGGCGGCCGGCCCCCACGGGGTCCGGTCGTCGCGCGGCGGCGCTGCCGCCTGGCTCAGCCGAGCAGGTGTGGGATCGACGCCACGTACGCGTCGAGGTTGCGGCGGACCTCGGCGACGGAGTCGCCGCCGGTCTTGGCCAGCAGCGCGTCCGCCAGAGCGAGCGCGACCATGGCCTCCGCGACCACCGCGGCGGGCGGGACGGCGCACACGTCCGAGCGCTGGTGCTGAGCCTTCGTCGCCTCACCCGTCGCCGTGTCGACCGTGTCGAGCGCGCGCGGCACCGTGGAGATCGGCTTCATCGCCGCCCGCACGCGCAGGATCTCCCCATTGGTCATGCCGCCCTCGAGCCCGCCCGCACGGTTGCTCCGGCGCACGATCCTGCCGGACGCGTCGCGCTCGATCTCGTCGTGGGCCTGTGAGCCGCGGCGGGCGGCCGTGCGGAACCCGTCCCCGACCTCGACGCCCTTGATCGCCTGGATGCCCATGAGCACGGCGGCGAGCTGGGAGTCGAGCCGGCGGTCGGCGTGGACGTACGAGCCGAGGCCGGAGGGCAGCCCGTAGGCGAGCACCTCGACCACGCCGCCGAGCGTGTCGCCGTCCTTGTGGCACTCGTCGATCTCGGCGACCATCGCGGCCGAGGCGGCTGCGTCGAAGCAGCGCACCGGGTCGGCGTCGAGGGCCGCAGCGTCGTCGGGCGTCGGCAGCGGGGCGTCGTCTGGAGCCCACACCGGACCGATGCTCACGACGTGCGAGACGAGCCGGATGCCGGCCGCCTGCTCGAGGAACCGGGCGGCGACCGTGCCGAGCGCCACCCGCGTCGCGGTCTCCCGCGCACTCGCGCGCTCCAGCACGGGCCGGGCGTCGTCGAAGCCGTACTTGCGCATCCCCACCAGGTCGGCGTGACCCGGCCGCGGCCGGGTCAGGGGCGCGTTGCGCGCGCGCTTGAGCACGTCCGGGTCCGCCACGGGGTCCGCCGACATCACGTCGACCCACTTGGGCCACTCGGTGTTGCCGATCTCGATGGCGACCGGACCGCCCTGGGTGCGACCGTGCCGCACCCCGCCGAGCAGCCGGACCTCGTCCTGCTCGAACTTCATGCGCGCGCCGCGGCCGTAGCCCAGGCGCCGGCGTGCGAGGGCGTCCTGGATGTCCGAGGTCTGCACCTCGACGTCCGCCGGCAGGCCCTCGAGGATGCCGACGAGCGCCGGACCATGAGACTCACCGGACGTCAACCAACGCAGCATGAGCCAGATCCTCCCATGACGCGGTCCACCCCCCGGGCGGGCGCCCGGAGGGTGGACCGTGAGCCGGACCGGTCAGCTGCGGGCGACCGGGACGAGCGGGTTCTTGCCCGGCACGGCCCCCGGGAGGGCCGGCGGCACGGCGGCCGGGTCGGCCACCGCGGGGACTGCGAGGGCGTCGGGCAGCGCGTACGTGTACCCGGTGATGACCAGCTCCTGGTCGCCGACCGCGGTGGCGGGCCTCCCGCTGCTGGCGTCCTGCTGCGACTGTGCGGTCCCGACGAAGCCGGTGACCAGGAACAGCCGCTGCGTGGAGTTCTGCAGGTCGTGCAGGAAGGCGATCGTGTTGTCGTACGTGCCCAGGGCGGTGACGGACAGCGGGATCGCGGTGAAGCCGGTCGGGCCGTTGGCGCCGGCCGGGGCGACGGGCTCGGCCGCCACCTCCGCGGACTCCTCGCCCGGCTCGGTCGGCTCCGCGACCGGCGCCGTGACCGCGGGAACCGCGAGCACGACGGACTGCGGGATCGACGGCGTGACCGCGGTCAGCGTGACCGAGTGCGCGACGGCGATGGCGTCCAGCTGGCGCAGGTACTCGGACAGCATCGCGTCCGTCGGGATCTGCTGCTGGATCGACGCGAGCTCAGCCTTGAACTCCGGCAGCCTCTCGAAGTCCGCCTTGAGCTGCGTGACCCGCAGCTCGAGGAGCTCGTTCTGCTGGCGGGTGTTCTCCGCCTCGGCACGGATCTCGGACGCGGCCGCCATGGTCGGCGAGATCGCGAAGAACCACGCCGCCGCGGCGATGACCAGCCCGATGAAGACCGTGCCACCGATCCAGGTGCTCTTCTTGGCGCCGCCCATGTCAGCCCTGCCCTTCAGTACTGGCATCGAACCGGTGCGAGTAGGTCGCGTCGGTCAGCTGGACCGTCGCGGAGACGGCGTAGTAGGTGCCCGTGTCGTCCTCGGTCACTGCCGCGGAGGACACCCACGCGTCACCGAAGCCGGGGATGGCGTTGAGCGCGTCGATCCACGCGGACGTGTCGGGAACGGTGACGCTGCGTGCCGTGAAGGCGAGCTGGCCGACGCTCGGCGCCTGCAGCGGGTCCGTCGGAGGAGCCGCCGCCACCAAGGGCGTGGCGCCCGTGGAGACGATCGACTCGATGCTGACGCCGGCCGGCAGGACGCTGGTCACCGCGTCGAAGTACGGCCGCCACTGGACCTCGGTGGACATGCCGATCGTGCGTGCGGTCCGCGCCTGCTGCAGCGCGTCGAGCACCTGCGGCACCTCGGCGTACTTGGCGGCCTCGTTGTCGAGACGGACGGTCTCGGCCTGCGCGTCGGCGAGCTCGGAGGCAGCCGTCGCACCGGAGATGAGCGCGAGCCCGAAGGCGCCCACGCACAGGAAGAGGGTGACCACGAGGCTGATGAGCAGCCAGCGCTTGGTGACCCGCAGTCCGCGGGCCGCCCGGACCTCGGGGGGCAGCAGGTTGACCTGCGGCAGCGTCCCGCTCAGCGCGGTGCCGGCGTTCGACCGGGACCGCGGGCGTTCGATCAACGTGGTCATGCGGCAACTCCGTAGGCCAGTCCGACGGGGAGGGCGATGAAGGACTCGTGGCCGTTCAGCGCGTCGCGCTGCGCGGTCTTCGCGGACCGGAGCCCCGCGAGCGGGTCCCCGAGGGTGACGGGCAGCCGGCTCGCGCTGGACAGGTACTGCCCGAGCCCGGGCAGGTGCGAACCGCCTCCGGTGAGCACGCAGACGTCGATGCCGGCGCCCGGGTTGTTGCTCGAGTAGTAGACGAACGTGTTGCGGACCGACTCGACCAGCGCACGAACCACCGTGCTGATCGCCTCGGCGGCCTCCGCGCGGTCAGGACCGACGGCGTACCCGATCCCGATCTCGCGCTTCACGGCCTCCGCCTCGGCGGCGGCGATCCCCAGCGCGCTCGCGACGGCGTTGGTGACGTTCTGGCCACCGGTGGGCAGCGACCGCACCAGGCGGGGCGAGCCCTGGGCGGAGATGACGACCGTCGTGATCGAGGCACCGATGTCGACGAGGGCCGCCGTCGAGTGCGCGAGCTCCCCGCGAGCCAGCGAGCGGTGCAGGGCGAACGCGTTGAGGTCCACCATCCGGGGCCGCAGACCGGCGCCCTCGACGGCGATGATGTTCGCGTTCACCGTGTCCCGCTGCGCGGCGACGAGCATGCCGTGCACGGTCCGGCCCTGGGGCCCGTCGAACTCCGACGTCGGGAAGTAGTCGAGCAGCGCGTCGTCGGTCGACATGGGCAGCAGCTCGCTGACCTGGTAGGGCAGCGAGGCCTTCAGCTGGGGCAGCGGCATCCAGGGCAGGTCGAGCTCCCGGACGATCACCCGCTGGTTGCCGACGCCGATGACGACGTCCTTCGACTCGAACTTCGCCTGCGCCCAGAGCTGGCGCAGGGCGCTGGAGACGGTCTCGGGCTGGACCACCTCGCCGTCGCGCACCGCGCCGAGCGGGAGTGCGACCTGACCGAAGCGGACGAGCATCGGCGGTGTCTTGCCCTGGGGGCCACCGTTCCCGAACTCGAGCTCCGCGGCGCGGACGCAGGACGAGCCGATGTCCAGCCCGATGACGCGTGTGGTGGCCACGAGGGTCCTTCCTACGAACGGATGAGTTCCTTCGTCCTATCGGGTGTCCCGACAGGCGACTTGAGCAAGTTCGGCCGATCTGGTGCACGTAGCGCGTGCACGACTGCGCTGCTCAGAGCGAGCCGAGGTACCAGTCCCAGATCGGCTCGCCGACGACGATGCCGACGGCGGCGCCGAGGAGCATCCACGGCCCGAACGGGATCCCGGACTTGCGCCCGGCGCGGCCGGTCACCAGGAGGCCGACGGAGAAGAGGCCCCCCAGCAGGAAGGCGCCGAACCAGCCCGTGAACAGCGTTCCCCAGCCGAACCACCCGAGGTACAGGCCGAGGACGCCGGCCAGCTTCACGTCGCCGAACCCCATCCCCGCCGGGTAGACGAGGACGGTGACGAAGTAGACGAGGAACAGTGCGGCTCCCCCGACCAGTGCGCGGACGAACGCCGACCAGTCGGACGTTCCCCCGGGGTTCCAGCTGGCCAGGGCGAGCAGCCCGAGCGCCACCGGGTAGGACGGGAGCACGATCGCGTTGGGGAGCCGCTTGGTGTCGATGTCGATGAGCGCGAGCGCCACGGAGACGGCGGCCAGGTAGAGCAGCGCCGGCAGCACCCACGCCGGACCGGCGAACCACGCGGTGAGGCCGAACAGCACGGCGGTACCGGCCTCGACGAGCGGGTAGCGCGCGGAGATCGGCGCGGCGCAGTCCCGGCACCGGCCGCGCAGCACGAGCCACGACAGCACGGGCACGTTGTCCCGCGGCCGGATGACGTGCCCGCAGCGCGGGCACGCGCTCGGTGGGTGGGCGACGGACTCCCCGCGCGGCACTCGCCAGACCACGACGTTGAGGAACGAGCCGATCGCCAGCCCGACCAGGGTGGCGGCGACGACGAGCAGCCCCGTCACGGGTTCCGGACCTCGCGCTTGAACACCACGTCGACCCGGTAGCCGGCGCTGGCGACGGGATCGGTGCTCGGCAGGATGACGCCCGGGATGCCGATGGGCACGTAGTTCATGGTCATCGAGTTGCGCAGGTTCACGGTGCCGCCGTAGAGCTGGCCGTAGAAGTCGGTCGTGTTGTTGGTGTCGATGACGCACGGCGTGTACATGAACAGGGTGATCGGCGCGATGGCGAGCGATCCTGAGTCGTTCTTGATGTTCCCCGCGCCGCCGCTGCACTCCGCGATGCCGTTCGGGTTGGTGTCCGGGACGATGACCCAGAACTTGTGCTGCGCGCCGTCCGCCGACGTCACCTTGAAGTCACCGGTGGAGTAGAAGCTCTTGGCGAAGATGACCATGTCGGCCCTGAGCTTGATGTTCAGGCCGCCCTCGAAGCGGGTCTCCGCACAGTTCGTGGTGTCGAACACCGTCGGCAGCGTCGGCCCCACGAGCGGCCCGTTGGCGTCGTAGCTGGCGCCGGCGACCCGGCACTGGTCCTTCGCCGGGTTGCGCGCGTCGGCCCACGTCGGCGCCCCGTTGGCGACGGCCTGCGCCTGCACCCACGCGCGGTAGGCGGCCCGCCGGTCGCCGGTGTTGACGAAGCCGGTCCAGTCGGCCGGTCGGTACAGGACCTCGGGAAGCTTCACCGGGACATACTGCGGGATGTTCGCCGGAGCGACGCCCGTCCGGATCGCGCCGCCGACGATCGGGGTCCCGCCGGTCCGCGTCCCGGTGAGCACCACGTCGCCGCCGATCTTGGTGCCGGCGGCGAGGGAGGCGTTCGCCGTGACGTACAGGTTCTGACCGACGGTGTGCAGGCCGCCCGGAGCGGCCTGATGGATGGTGAGCTGCTTCTTGCTCCACAGGTTGCCGGTGACCCGGCAGCTGTTGGAGATGTCGACGGTCCCGTTGACGACGATGAGGTTGCCCTTGATCAGCACGCTGGAGTTGCAGTTGACGTTCCCGCCGTCCACCCACACGTCGACGTCGGTGTCCGGCAGCGTGGTCGTCACGGTGAAGTTGTTGGTGGTCATGATGCTGTTCGCAGCGAAGATCGCGGCACCGCTGCCCTGGGTGGACGACGGGGTCAGCGCCACCTTGGACTGCACGGTCCGCCGCGTCCCGTCCTGCGCGGTGGCGGTCGCGGTGACGACCGCGGAGGCCGGGGTCCCGCCAGTGACCGCACCGCCGGGGCCGCAGGTCAGGAGGGCGCCGGTCGTGGAGAAGTACTGCACCGTGGCGGTGGCGGTCGTGCGCGACGGCGACGTACCGCCGACGAGCACGCCGGTGCCCGGCCAGGTGCACGGGGTCCACGTCTCCAGCTCGGCGTAGACGGCGTCGACCGCACCCTCGGCCGTGTGGATGCCGGAGGTGCGGGCGCGGTCCTCGCCGGAGTCCCGCGACGTCGACACCGCGTTGGCGACGACGACGGTCACGAGCATGATGCCGATGAGCGCGACCGCGACGGCGGCGACCAGCGCGACCCCACGGTCGTCGCCGGAGGCGGCCAGGCGTCGGCGGAGGGCGTCTCGCATGGGTCTGGTGCTCCTGAGGTGGGTGTGTGGGGTGGTCATGGCGCCGGCACCGGGCTGCAGGTGTCCGCCGGGTAGCCGAAGATCGTGTTGCGCCCGGTCAGGGTGGACGTCACCGTGGCCGGCGCCGACGACGCTCGCTGCGCCGGGTCCTTGACGCGCAACGTGACGCGGATGGTCTGCGCGGACGACGAGATCTCGGCGTCGTTGGCCTGCACGAAGAACGGTGGCCAGGTGCTGCGATCAGCGGCGACGACCGTGCTCGTGGCGGGCTTGACGATGCTGCGCGCCACCGTGCGCCACGCCTCCACGCCGCCCGTGGACTGCCAGGTGGGCTTCCAGGACCGGTACTCGAGCACGCCGAACGACGACCCCGTGGGAAAGCGCACCCGCCACTGCACGCACTGGAAGACGCCGTCCGTCTGCGTGTAGACGCGCAGCGCGTAGTAGGGCGCCACCCCGGACATGGCGGCGCTCTCGTTGGCCGGGTCGGCGATCACGTTGCCCGAGCGCACCTGCCGGTCGATCTGCATGAGGCCGATCTGGGTCTCGTCGACCGCCCGCGTGCGTGCCAGGTTGTCCTTGGTCTGCATGCTCACGGTCACCAGGATGGAGAACACGAGCGCGAGGAGGAGGCCGAAGATCCCCATCGACACGATCAGCTCGACCAGGGTCCACCCGGCGTCGCGCCGGCCGTCGGCGTCGAGCCGGGCGCGCAGCACCCGCCGCAGCTCACGCACTGGGCGCCGCCTTGAACGCGGCGCTCGCCCGGCCGGAGCCCACGCTCGCGGCGGCGGTGAACGCCGACGGGATTCCCCCAGAGGTGACCACATAGGTGACCGTGAGCGTCAGGGTGCCGGTGTCCGAGGTGACCGAGCAGCCCTGCCCGGAGCAGCCGACCGGGTCGGGGTGGGACGCGATCGACATGGCGGGCGTGACGGTGACCGTGGCGGACGCCGAGACGGTGACGCCGCCGACGGTCGTCGTCACCGCGGGGGTCACCAGGGTCGTGCTCGTCAGCCGGTCGATGGTCAGCGTCGAGTAGCCCGAGCCGTTCCAGTAGCTCACCGTCCCGGTGCGCGTCGTCACGCCCGCCGTCGTGCGCTGCGACAGCCCCCGCTCCACCAGCGTGGCGTCGGTGTAGGACGTCACGGACGCCAGGCCGGACGGCGCCGCACCGCCGGTCCACGGTCCTTGCCCGACGCTGGTCAAGCCCACCGTGCGCTTGACCGACGTCCCGAGGCACCCGGGGCCCGAGAGCGCGGCGCAGCCCACCGCGGTGGTGCCGGCTGCCGACGTGAACCTGGCGCCCAGCGTCTTCGCCGACCCTCCGCCCGCGACCGAGGCCACCGTGAACGGCGTGCCACCGGTCGTGAGCACGACCGACGACGCGCCGCCGCCGGTGAGGTCGGACGCGGCGCACGCCTGCCCCGCGGGGACGCCCGTGGCGCACGACACGGTGGTCGTCGCCCGCAGGTTGGCGCTCGTGCCGCTGGCCGGCACGAGCTGCAGGCTCATGCCGGTCCCCGACACGGTGAGCGGGGAGGCCGAGCCCACTCCGGTCACGTCGGCCGGGTTGGCGGGAGCGGCACCGGCGGACCCGGCGTCGTTGGACGCGCTGTTCGTCAGCCTGCCGCCGCCCGTGGCAACAGCCGCGACGGCGGCGTCGGCGGTCAGCGTCTGCAACCCGCCGTGCGTGGCCGTGGCCTCGACCGCGGTCGCCTGCTGGGAGGTGAGGCCGACACCGGCGGTTCCCACGCTCAGCGTGGCGACGGTCGCCTCGGTGCCGGGGATGATCGGTGTCGTCGGTGTCGTCACCGGCCCCGTGGGACCGGCGCCGGCGGCGGCGACCGTCACGGTCGGGCCGGTCGCGCCCGCGTCTCCGGACAGCAGGGCCTGGCACGCACCGAGGTACGGCTGGTTCGAGGCGTCGCCGCAGCCGCCTGTCGGCGCGAATGCCTGCGACCGGAGGATGACGTGCTTCTGCGTGGTCGTCTGGTTGGCCCGCCACGACGTGATCACGGTGAGGGTGAGGACGTTCGCGGCCGTCTGCGCCGAGCGCGTGACGTACGCGCGGCTGGTGTAGGTGAACCCCGGGATGGACGGGTCCGCCTCGACCGTCTTGTTCGAGCCGCCTGCTCCCGACAGGGGCGCCCGGTCGGTCGTCTGGTCGGTGCTGGTGACCAGGGGCTCGGTGATCGACGGGTCGGCCACCGGGTGCAGCTGCGAGGACGTGACGTTGGGGTCTCCCCCGGCGGCCGACGCGAAGCTCGCGTGCATGCCCTTGGACAGGGACGCCCACGGGAGGGCCCGCATCTGCTCCATGACCTGGTTGGCCACGGCGGTGCCCTGCGCCCGCTGCCGCGTCTGCGCCGTGGTGACCAGCGCCGACGTCTGCACCGCCATCAGGCCGAGCAGCACGCCGGAGATGATCATCATGGCGACGAGCAGCTCGGCGAGCGTGAACCCGGACTCGTCGGACCGCAGTCGTCTGCCGGTGTGCCGTCGTCGAACCATGCAGCGGTTCCCCGTCCCCATTTGTCCTTGAGAGCGCTACCACGGTGGTGCGTGATCTCTCAACGGCAGTTCGAGGGTCGACCATGAGCGAGGCCCACGGAGTGTGGGCGGAATCTCATCAAACTTTCATCAAGCTGCCGGACGTTGCTCACAAGGCGGGGCGAATGCGCCACGGTCGCCGCCCCCGCCGAGGAGCGGCGACCGTGCCGCCGTCAGGACTTGATGTCGGCGGGCGTGTTGACCTCGCCGAAGTAGCGCTGCGACCACTGCGCGTTGACCCACCGCGGGAAGTACGGCGGCGCGCTGTACTTGAGCCGGGTGTCGTAGACGTACTTCTTGGTGTAGCCGGTGATGCCCGAGCCGCCGCTCTGGCCGACGATCCCGCGCCAGCGCTGGGCGATCGAACCGTCGACCCGCAGCAGGCCGGCGGCCGTGCCCTTGTCGTAGCGCTGCACGTAGAACGAGTGCTGCAGCGTCTGGATGGAGCCCATGATCTCGATGCCGGTGAAGGCGGTCATCCCCGCCGGAGGCGTGACGTCCACGGGCCAGCCCGCGACCGCACCCGTCTCCGACCCGGGATCGGTCCCCCAGTTGCAGCTGGAGCTCGGGCACCCCGAGCTGGGGCCGGAGACCTTGGCCATCCACGGGTGGAAGACCTCGACCGAGTTCGTCGCGACGACACCGACCATGTCGGCGCCGGTCAGCCCGCCCGCCAGCATGATGTCGCCCGTGAGGATGACCGACTGCGTCGCGGCGAGGGTCACCCGCCCCTTCACGGTCCCCTGCACGTAGAGGTTGCCCTCCTGGCAGTACTTCGTGGCTTCCTTCATCGTCATGTCGTAGGTGTAGCTCGCGTTGTTGGCCGCCGGCTTGGCCGCGGCGAGCGCCTTCGTGTAGGTGCCGAGCGGCAGCGCCGAGGTCCCCGGACCACCGATCTGGCCGGCGTCGCAGCGGGCGTAGGTGACGCCGGTGTTGGCCGGGGAGACCTGGACGACCATGTTGTCCGGCACGGCCACGGTCGCACCCGCGGCCGAGTTCAGGGCCGATGTGCTCCCGCAGTCGGGTGCGGCGCCGCTGGGGGGCGGCCCGATGGCGATGGGGTTGCTGCCGCCGTTGACCGCCTTGTTCCAGACCCGCATCGTGCCCGCGGCGTCGAAGATGATCCGCGTCGACCCAAAGTAGTGGCACCCGGGGTAGCCGGTGAACGCCGCCGAGTTGTCGTCCAGGTAGAGCGCCTTGGAGTACGCCGGCTGGACCCCGTTGAAGTCCGCCGTGCTGTAGCTGGCGCCGGTCTTGCGGAGGCACTTCTTCCACGTGGACGTCACACCGGTCACGTCGCGGCACTCGGGGTTGGCCGAGAGGAACCCGTCGGTGAACGTCGGGTCGTTGGCGAGCACGGAGTCGTTCGAGAACACCGCACCCTCGAGCTCGTCGCCGTCGATGAACGTGATCTCGTTGCAGTTCTTGCCCTGGCGGCCCTCCCACCAGTACAGGGCGGGGTCATACCCGCCGAGACCGCAGGCGGCCTTCTCCGTCGCGGTGAGGGCGGCGATCTTCGCCGGTGTGTAGGACTGCACGTTGGAGGGGTCCGCAGACTCGAAGTCGGTGTAGTAGACGTAGTCGGTGGACCCGCCCTTGCCGACGGCGGCCTCGACCGTGCGGTACTCGCCGTTCACGCGTCCGGTGGACCGCACCGTGATCGTGCCCTCGGTCTGGGCTCGCGACGCGTCGATCGAGTAGTGGAAGAAGGCGTCCTTCTCCGCTGTCTTTCCGGGGTAGACGGGAAGCCACCCCTCGGGAGTGCCGGCGCCCCAGCCACAGGTGTTGGCGGCGACCAGGGGACCCTTCAGTGCGTCGTTGGTGCAGTCGACGTCCAGGAAGTACCCGTCGTCGCGGTTGAGCCGCGAGATGAAGTCGTCGATCCCGGACTGGGCGGCGGACATGGTGCTCGAGTAGTCCTGGTCGTAGCGCGCGAACTTCTGGCTCGAGACGGTGAACGCCAGTGCGGTCATCGCGAGCATCGCGAGCACGAGCATCGACCCGATCACGAGGAGCAGAGCCATGCCGGCCTCATCGTCGGCGGTTGCTCGCGGGCGTCGGAACCTGGTCATCAGTCCTCCTCCTCCTGGCGGAGGACGGCCTGCGCGTTGGGCAGCGTCACCCGCTGGATGTACGTCGTCGGGTCGACCTTCGTCGCGTCCTGCGCCTGGACCGAGACGACGAGCTCCACGGCGAGCACCTTCTTGAGCTCCGCCGCCGTGAGCGTGCCGTTGGTCGGGGGGGTCAGCTGCGCGCCGGTCCGGTCGTAGTAGGCGAAGATCGGGCCCGTGTCCGACTGGACGCCCCGGGCGAGCACGCGCGTGCTGAGCCGGTTCCGGCAGGCGGTCGGCGAGCCGGACGCCTCCGCGTCGCAGTAGGCGTACCCGGTGGCCGACGGGATGTTCGAGTCCGGCACCTGGACCTTCTCGACCAGCGTGCCGGCGTCGGCCCCCGTGGTGGTGAGCGTGTAGGTGACGCGGCTCGGACCGACCGTGTTCCCCGGGTTGTTGATGTTCGCGTAGAACTGCACGCTGAAGCCCTTGCCGATGACGAAGGCGTCCTCGGTGCACAGCGTGCAGGTGCTGGTCAGCTGGTTCGGCATGACCGCGGTGCGCAGCGTCTTGGTCATGGTCGAGACGACGACGCGCGCCGAGTCGACCTGGTTCTGCCGCGAGATCGACTGGGCGTTGGTCCGCGTGAAGCCGATCGTCAGCGTGCCGACCGCGGCCAGCAGGATCGAGAACACGAGCATCGAGACCAGCAGCTCGGTCAGGGTGGTGCCCTGCTCGTCGCGTCGTGCCGGGACCGCCCGGCGCAGGTGGGCGATCACGGCCCGACCGACGACGAACCGAGGGACTTCGAGAGAGTCGTGGTCGCCGGGCCCACCACATAGGTTCCCGCATCCGTGCACCTGTTGCCCGTGCCGGTCGTCTCCTTGTTCCACAGGTATGCGTAGTAGGTCGTGGTGCCGGTGACCGGCCGCGGGACCCCACCTGGGATCGTGAGCGTCTGCACGGTCGAGGACGACTTCGATCCCGACTGGTACCTGGTCCCGGCAGTGGTCGCGGTCGACGACGTGCACGTGCTCACGGTGGCCGTGCTGAGCAGCAGCCACCGGTTGGTGGTGCCCACGCTCGTCATCGTGATCGCCGAATACAGCGTCGGCGGCGGGGTCGCCCCCCACGTCTTGGACGTCGCCGTCCCGTACGGAGCCGAGAACGCGCTGATCAGGTCTGGGTAGCTCACGCACGTCCCGTTCCAGGGCCCGCTCGTCTGCCAGACCCACCAGCTGCCCGCCGGGATGGCGACCGGTGCCGTCCGCGCGCCGTCGATGTTCACCGCGATGGCACCTACGGGGGCCGTCGTCGGGCACGTGGTCAGCGTCGCGAGGCCGGACTTCTGCTTCTCGGCGATCCACACGGTGCCGCTGGCCAGACCCTGGATGCGGATCGTCGTGGTCGCCCAGACGATGTCCTCGTTCTCCCCGCCGCCGAGGGCGACGTTGACCGGTCCCGGCGAGCAGGCGAACGTGCTGCCGACCGCGTAGAAGTCGTAGGCGGCGGGCATGAGCAGGAAGCTCGCACCCGCGCCGGAGACCGGCTCGGAGGTCCCGGTCGTGCAGGTGGTGGGGGTGCCGGCGGGAACGGCGATCACGTTCGTCGTGCCGGCCGGCAGCCCGGTGGCGAGGACGGCGGCCATGTCCAGCGGGACGTCGATCGTGATGTGGCCGCCCGGGGGCAGCTCGTGCACGTCGTAGCCGCCGGTCGGCGGGACGTTGCCGAAGTACGCGCCGTAGCCCGTCGGCCACAGGTTGGCGAAGGTGGTGAGCACCCCGGTGGCGATCCGCGGGCTCTCCCCCGACGCACCGGAGAACTGGGACGCGACGAGGGTCACGGTGGACCCGCTCGCCTGGGCGTCCGTCAGCGGGACGCCGTCGGAACGGACGATCTTGACCGTGACGCTGGCGGCCTTGGCCACGCTGAAGCTGGCGCCGGCGTAGATCTGGCCCTGCAGGATGACGCCCGAGTTCTTGCTGGGGTTCGGCGTCCCGGACAGGTCCACGTAGCTGCTGTCGGCCACCGTGATGGTGTACGCCGTGCCGGCGACCGCGGGGCTGACCCGGATCACCGCACAGCCGGACGCGTCGGTGTAGCCGATGGTCGTCGCGCCGCCGGTCGCCGTGACAGGGATCCCGGTCAAGGGGTCGGCGTTCTGGTCGCGCACCTTGGCGGCGATGAAGGAGTCGGTGCTGTCGACGCCCGTCTCCTTGTCCGGAGCCAGAGCGGCGGTGCTCACCACGGGCTGGACGTTGCCCATGTCCGGCCACGTCACGGAGACCGTCACGCCGAGGGTCGGGTACGCGACGAGCGACCCACCCTCACAGGCGGACGCCCCGGTGCCGGCGATGTTCCACTGGGCGGTGCGCACGATGGTGTACTCGCGGCCGTCGATCGTCAGCGGCTGGCCGGCGGTGCCCCCCGACAGCGGGTGCGGGTTGACGACGTAGCCGGCGGCCGCCAGGTTCACGGGCCCTGTCTTGGTGGCGGCGAACTCCTCGCGCACCAGGTCGATCTCCCGTGCGGCCAGGTTGGCGGCGGCGATCCGGCTGCGGTTCGCCACGCCCTGCGACTGGGCGTTCATGATCACGCCGATGACGGCCATGGCCATCGTGCCGAGCACCACCATCGCGACGACCAGCTCGATGAGCGAGAACCCCTGGTCGGCGCCTCGGGCGCCGCGCGGGCTACCTACCACGGTGTACACCTCTGCCTGTCAGGGGACGCTGGGGACGGGTGCGGATGACCCGGACGAATCGATGGTCGGACGGACCGAAGAAGCCCCGGTGGGTAACGAGAGCGCTGCTCGCGTCGCCCACCGGGGCATCAGGTACTTCGGATCAGCAGGTGCCTTCCTCGAGCCCACCGGCAGCCGAGTACTTGTAGCCCACGACGGCCTTGTCGCCCTTGGGGTTCGTGACCCCGACGCACCAGGCCTGGTCGTCGGCGAGGGCGGCCGTGCCACCGATCGCGACGTTCTTGGACGCGTTCCCGACCGGCAGGCCGTTGACCTGGAGCTTGCCGCCCGCGATGCCGACGGTGACGGCGGTGGTGCCGTCCCAGTCGACGAAGTAGGTGGCGACCTCCTTGCCGAGGGTGGAGACGTCCGCCTTGGCAGCGGAGTCCTCGGCCTTCTTGCGCTGGTTCAGGAACACCGGGATCGCGATGGCCGCGAGGATGCCGATGATGATCATGACGACGAGGAGCTCGATAAGGGTGAAGCCCTTGTCCTTCTCCTCGACGGACTTGCGGATACGAGCGATCATGATGAGCTCCCTTGAGGTCACGACGTGGGGTCGGTGTCACATTTCAGTCCGGCAGAGCCGGTTCGGTCCTACAGCCGATGCATCGTCCTGGACCGGTCGCACCTTGAGCAGAATGTGCAGGAGATCTCGGATTCACTCGCTCGGAGCAGTAGGTCACTCAATGAGCGCGAAAACGCCGAAGATGGGCATGTACATGGCAATGACCATGGAGCCAACGATGGCGCCGATGACGACGATCATGAGGGGCTCGATGAGGCTCGTGAGCTGCTCGGTGGTGGACTCGACCTCCTGGTCGTAGAAGTCCGCGACCTTGGCGAGCATCGTGTCCAGCGCACCCGTGTCCTCACCGACGGCCATCATCTGGACGACCATCGGGGGAAACACGGGATGCTGCGACAACGGTCCTGACAGGGACTCTCCTCGTCGGACAGACTCCTGTACAGCCTTGGCGGCGCGCTCGATCACCAGGTTGCCGCTGGTCTCCCCGACGATGTCGAGGGCCTGCAGCAGCGGGACGCCGGCGTGGATCATGGTGCCGAAGTTGCGCGTGAACCGGGAGATTGCGATCTTCCGGAACAACTGCCCAAAGACAGGCATCTTGAGCTTCCACGGGTCGATCCGCTCGCGGATTCCCCGGTCGTTCTTGTGCTTTCCCCACCACACGGAGAAGACCACGAGCGCGATGATCAGCGGAATGATGGCGACCTTGAGGCCCTGCGACATCCACATGAGGATCTGCGTGGGCAGCGGGAGCTTTCCGCCCAGGCTCGAGAACATCCCCGCGAAGACCGGGACGATGAAGAGCAGCATGCCTGTGGTGGCCAGGATCGCGATGACGAACACGACGACCGGGTAGGTCATGGCGGACTTGATCTTTCCGCGCAGCTTGACCTCGGACTCGAAGTTGTTCGCCACCGAGACGAGCGTCTGGTCGAGGAAGCCGCCGACCTCGCCGGCCTTGACCATGTTGATCATCAGCGGCGGGAACACGTCCGTGTGCTTGGCCAGGGCGGTCGAGAACGCCGTGCCGACCTCGACGTCGTTGCGCACCTGCGCGATGACCTTGGCCAACGGCTTGGACTCCGTCTGCTCGGCCAGGATCGTCAGGGAGCGCAGCAGCGAGAGTCCCGAGTCGATCATCGTGGCCAGCTGGCGGGACATGATCGCCAGGTCCTTGAGCGAGATCTTGTTCCCGCCGAACCCGGGGATGCTGATCTCGGCGTTGAGCCCGACGGTGTTGACCTCGGAGATCGAGACGGCCGCGAGGCCCATCTCCCGCAGCCGGTTGGCCACCGCCGCCTGGTTGGTCGCCTCCACGCGACCCTTGACGATCTTGCCGCCCTTGTCCCGGACGGCGTACTCGAAGGTCTTCGTCGCGCCGGCCATCAGAGGGCCTGGCTTCCGAAGGAGGAGCCGCCCATGCTCGCCTGGTCACCCAGACCAGCAGCGCCCTGCGACCCGCCGGAGAACCGGCCGGTCAGGCGGTTGTAGTCCTCCACGTGGTGGCACTTCTCCAGGCCGGTCTCGTAGGAGATCTTGCCGGTCTTCACCAGCTCGGCCAGGTGCTGGTCCATGGTGTGCATCCCCTGCTTGGCGCCGGCCTGCATCGCGGAGTAGATCTGGTGGGTCTTCCCCTCGCGGATGAGGTTGCGGATGGCGGGTGTCGCGACGAGCACCTCGGTGGCCACGGCACGGCCGGGCGAGTCGGAGCGCTTGGCCAGGGTCTGGCAGACGACCCCCTGGATGGCGCCGGCCAGCTGGGTGCGGACCTGCGACTGCTGGTGCGCGGGGAACACGTCGATCACGCGGTCGATGGTCTGCGCGGCGTCCGACGTGTGCAGGGTGGCGAAGACCAGGTGACCGGTCTCGGCGGCCGTCAGGGCCACGGAGATCGTCTCGAGGTCGCGCATCTCGCCGACCAGGATGATGTCCGGGTCCTGGCGCAGCACGTGCTTGAGGGCGTTGGCGAAGGAGTGCGTGTCCTGGCCGACCTCGCGCTGGTTGACCACGCACTTCTTGTGCCGGTGCAGGAACTCGATCGGGTCCTCGACGGTCATGATGTGGTCCTCGCGCGTCCGGTTGGCGAGGTCGACGATCGAGGCGAGCGTCGTCGACTTGCCGGAACCGGTGGGGCCGGTCACCAGCACGAGCCCGCGCGGCATGCCGGCGAACGTGCCGACGACGGCGGGGATCCCGAGCGCCTCGAGCGGCTTGATCTCGTAGGGGATCACGCGGAACGCGGCGCCGATCGACTCCCGCTGCTGGTAGATGTTCACGCGGAAGCGCGCGAGCCCACGGACCGAGTACGAGAGGTCGAGCTCGAGGTTGGCCTCGAACTTCTCGCGCTGCTTCTGCGTCAGGAACGAGTAGAGCGTCCGCTTCAGCCCCTCGGGCATGACCTGCCCGAAGCCGTCGAGCGGCTTGAGCGAGCCGTTGATGCGGACCATGGGCGTCGTACCCGTGGTGAGGTGCACGTCGGACGCGCCGAGCCGGACCATCTCGGTGAGGATCTCGTCGATCGGGAGGTCGCCCTCCTGCTGCTCCTGCCCCATGGGGCGTCGCTGGCCGCGGTCCCGTGCGGGCGCCGGCTCGGGCCGCGCCGGCGGCTCGGCGGGCTGCTGGGGCGCGGGGACGTGCCC
>NZ_CAURTV010000023.1:0-41098 GCF_963527515.1 uncultured Cellulomonas sp.
GCAGCAGCGCGGGCGCCGCCACGAGCACCGGGTCGAGACGGGCCGAGCCGTCCGCGGCGACGGGCGACCTGTACGCGCGCAGCTGCCACAGCGCCAGCCCGGCCAGCGCGACCAGTGCGAGATCGGCACCGGAGCGGGCCAGACCGCCGCGACGGTCCTGCCGCACGAGCTGCTGCTCGGCGTCCACCACGCTGCCCCGACGCCGCAGCAGCGGACCGAGGAGGACGGCCGCGAGGAGGAACGAGGAGACGACGCACGTGATCCACAGCGACGCCGGGCGGCCCGGGTCGTGGTGCAGACCCGCCCGGGCGAGCGGCCCGACGGAGGTGATCGCCTGGAACAGGAGGCCGGCCAGCCACGGGGAGGCGAGGGTGGTGACCAGCGCGACCGCCGCCGCCTCCAGGGCGGCGAGCCCGAGCAGCTGCCGCCCCGCCGCCCCGCGCGAGGACATGAGCGTCTGCTCCGCCGCCCGACGGTCGGCGAGCAGGCGCGCGGCCAGCTGCAGGACGGTGACGGCGAGCACCACCAGCATCAGCCCGACGATCACCAGGCTGACGCGGGTCACGGCGAGGTTGCCCCGTGCGACGTCGACCGTGGCGGCGAGGTTCGAGCGGAACAGCGCCGCGCTGGCGTCGTCGTCCGTCGTCGAGACCAGCGTGGCCTGCGCGTCGTCGAGGCGTCCGCGCACCGCGTCGACCGCGCCGGGCGGGCTCTGCGAGAGCCGCGGGGAGGCGACGAGGCGGACGGTGGCCACCGACTCGGGGACGCTCAGCGCCTCCGGGGCGACGACGAACGGGCCCCACGCGTCGGTGGTGATGAAGCCGAAGCTGCCCGGCACGGGATAGGACGGGTCGTGCTCGGCGCCCAGCAGCAGGTCCCGTGACCACAGGCTGCGCGGCCCGGACAGCGCGTGGATGCCGACCACGACGACGGTGCTCTCGTCGTACGAGCCGAGGTTGACCACGGGCAGCTCGGTCCCGACGGTCCAGCCGTACCGGTCCGCGGCCACCTTCGGGACGGCCACCTCGACGCGGTCCTGGTCGTCGGTCCCCGTCGCGGGCCAGGCACCCGCGAGGAGCATGGCGTGCTCCGGGACCTGCGGGTTGACCGCCAGGTACGCCATGGGGGCGGTGACGGCCGAGCCCTCCCCCGGGAGGCGGTACATCGGCGACGTGAGCCACTGCGTCCGCGTGGAGGGGACGTCGCCCAGCAGCTCGTCGAGGAACTCGCCGCCCGACGCCACGGCGTTCAGGGGTTCGGTGCGCCCGATCGTGAGGATGACGTCGATGTCCGTCGCGGTCGCCGGGGCCCGGTCGAGCGCGGTGTCGAGCGCCCGGTGCTCGCTGGTGAACAGCAGGAGCGCGAACGTGCCGAGCAGGCTGGACCCCACCAGAGCGACGGCGACGACCGTGGCCAGGAGGGTCCGCTGAGCCGCGGCGCGATGCCGCAGCACCCGCAGGCTCCAGCCCATCCGACCCCCCGTTGACGTCGTCGTCCCGCGCGCCTGTACCGGTCAGGTGCGCGGGGTCCAGCGAGCGTAAACGAGCAGGCCGGGGGTGTGGGAGCGTTTCCGCGGACCGTGACCCAACGGTGACGTGCCGCCGGCGCTCAGGCCTGCGGGGGCCTCGTCATGCTCAGGACGTCGAGCGCGCTGTCCAGCTGCTCCTCGGTGACCTCGCCGCGCTCGACGAAGCCGAGGTCGACGACGGCCGCGCGCACGGTGATCCCGTGCTTCACGGCGTGCTTGGCGATCTTCGCCGCCGCCTCGTACCCGATCACGCGGTTCAGCGGCGTGACGATCGACGGCGACGACTCGGCCAGTGCGCGGGCGCGCTCCACGTTGGCCACCAGGCCGACCACGGTCTTGTCCGCGAGCAGCCGCGACGCGTTGGCCAGCAGCCGGACCGACTCCAGCACGCCGGCGGCGATCACGGGAATCTGCACGTTGAGCTCGAACGACCCGCTCGCACCGGCCCAGGCGACGGTGGCGTCGTTGCCGACGACCCGGGAGGCGACCATGAGCACGGCCTCGGGGATCACGGGGTTGACCTTGCCGGGCATGATCGACGACCCGGGCTGCAGGTCGGGGATCGCGATCTCGCCGAGGCCGGTGTTCGGGCCGGAGCCCATCCAGCGCAGGTCGTTGCAGATCTTGGTGAGGCTCACCGCGATGGTCCGCAGCGCGCCCGACAGCTCGACGAGCCCGTCGCGCGAGCTCTGCGCCTCGAAGTGGTCCCGCGCCTCCGTCAGCGGCAGGCCGGTGTCCTCGCGCAGCAGCTCGATGACGCGCTGCGGGAACCCGGCCGGGGTGTTGATGCCCGTGCCGACCGCGGTTCCGCCCAGGGGGACCTCAGCCGCGCGGGGGAGCGCCGACTCGAGCCGCTCGATGCCGTAGCGGATCGCCGCCGCGTACCCGCCGAACTCCTGACCGAGCGTGACCGGCGTGGCGTCCATGAGGTGCGTGCGGCCGGACTTGACCACCTGCGCCCACTCGACGGCCTTCGCCTCGAGCGCCTCGGCCAGGTGGGCCAGCGCGGGGACCAGGTCGCGGACGACGCCCGCCGTCGCGGCCACGTGCACCGACGTCGGGAACACGTCGTTGGACGACTGCGAGGCGTTCACGTGGTCGTTCGGGTGCACGTCGCGGCCGAGGATCCGACCCGCCAGCGTGGCGAGCACCTCGTTGGTGTTCATGTTCGAGCTGGTGCCCGAGCCGGTCTGGTAGACGTCGATCGGGAAGTCGCCGTCGTGCGCACCGCCGGCGACGGCGTCGGCAGCCTCCACGATGGCGTCGGCGACGTCCTGCTCCAGCACGCCCAGCTCCGCGTTCGCGCGGGCGGCGGCCTTCTTGATGCGGGCGAGCGCCTCGATGTGGCTGCGCTCGAGCCGGCTGCCGGAGATGGGGAAGTTCTCCACGGCGCGCTGCGTCTGTGCGCGGTAGAGGGCGTCGACCGGGACGCGCACCTCGCCCATCGTGTCGTGCTCGATGCGGAACTCAGAAGTCATGCGGCCATCCTGCCGCACGCCTAGACCTCGACGTCGCCCAGCGCCTCGGTGAGGTGCACGGTGCCGTCGGCCAACGTGTACTCGAGCCCGACGATCGCCACCCGCCCCTGCGTGACGGACTCCGCGAGCGACCGGGAGTAGCCCTGCAGCATCTGCACGGTGTGCCGCACGTGCTCGTGACCCAGCACCGCCGGGTCAAGGCTGTCGAGTGCGCCGAGGCCGCCGCCGGCGAGGTTGACGATGCTCGGGATCACCCGGTCGACGATCGCGCGCACGAACCCGCTGGGCAGCTCACCGGTGGTCAGCGCGGTCGTGGCGGCGGCGACCGCACCGCAGCTGTCGTGGCCGAGCACGACCACGAGCGACGCCCCCAGCACGTCCACGCCGTACTCGATCGAGCCGATGACGGTGGTGTCCAGGACGTGGCCGGCGGTCCGCACGACGAAGACGTCTCCGAGCCCCTGGTCGAAGATGATCTCGGCGGCCACCCGGGAGTCGGAACAGCCGAAGATCACGGCGAACGGGTGCTGCGCGACGCTGAGGTCGGAGCGGTGGTCGACGCCCTGAGAGGGGTGCAGCATCTCGCCGCGGACGAACCGCTCGTTCCCCTCGCGCAGCGCGGACAGGGCCTCGGCAGGTGTGGTGGGGCGGGTCACGGGCGCCATCGTCGCAGGTCGTCGCCGCCTCGGCACGGCACGTCCACCGTCCGCTCGGGTGGCGACATTTCACCCACAGGTGTAGCCAAGGGGGTGAGGCGACGACGTCTCGGCTTCCGGAGGTGGTTCCGTGCGACGACGCACCCGAGCACTCGCCCTCGTCCTGGGCGTCGCGGTCGCTGCTCCGCTCGCCGCGTGCGCGAGCTCCGAGTCCGGTCCGCCCGTGCTCACCTGGTACATCAACCCCGACGACGGCGGCCAGGCGGCGATCGCGCAGCAGTGCAGCGACGAGGCGGAGGGACGGTACTCGATCGAGACGTCGGTCCTCCCGCGCGACGCCAGCGCCCAGCGCGAGCAGCTGGCCCGGCGCCTCGCCGCGAAGGACTCCTCGATCGACATCATGAGCCTGGACCCGCCGTTCATCCCCGAGCTCGCGGAGCCGGGGTTCCTGGCGCCGGTGCCCGAGGACGTGGCGGCCGCGGTCACCGAGAACGTCGTGCAGGGCGCGCTCGACGGGGCGACCTGGAAGGACGAGCTGGTCACCGTCCCGTTCTGGGCGAACACCCAGCTGCTCTGGTACCGCAAGTCCGTGGCCGAGGCTGCGGGGCTGGACCCCGCCGCGGCGCCCGTGACCTGGGACCAGATCATGACGGCGGCCAAGGACCAGGACACCTACCTCGCGGTCCAGGGCACCAAGGCCGAGTCGCTGACCGTGTGGATCAACGCGCTCGTCGAGTCCGCGGGCGGTCACGTGCTGGAGAACCCCGAGGCGTCGGCCGACGACGTGCAGCTCGGGCTCGAGTCGCCCGCCGGCCAGGCCGCGGCCGAGATCATCGGCACGATCGGCTCCGAGCGCCTCGGCGGCCCCGGGCTGCCGACGGAGGACGAGGGCGCGTCGCTGTCCATCTTCCAGGGGGACAAGGGCTCGTTCATGGTCAACTGGCCGTTCGTCTGGTCGGCGACCCAGGCCGCCGTCGAGGACGGCACCCTGGAGCAGGCGCTGCTCGACGACATCGGCTGGGCCCTCTACCCCCAGGTCACCGAGGGTGAGCCGTCCGCCCCGCCGTACGGCGGGATCAACCTCGGCGTCGGCGCGTACAGCGAGCACACCGACCTCGCCTTCGAGGCCGCGCAGTGCATCGTCACCCCCGAGCACCAGGCCGAGTACTTCGCGACGAACGGCAACCCGCCGTCCAGCACCGAGGCCTACGACGACCCGGCCGTGACCGAGGCGTTCCCCATGGCCGACGTCATCCGGGAGTCGCTCGAGCTCGCCGCCCCGCGGCCGCAGACGCCGTACTACAACGAGGTCTCCACCGGTCTGCAGGAGACCTGGCACCCGCCGAGCTCGGTCAGCCCCGACGGCACCCCGGCCGAGGCGACCGACCTCATCACCGCCGTGCTTCGAGGGGAGCAGCTGCTATGAGCACAGCGTCGACGGGGGCCGGTGCGGTCAAGACGCAGGTGCCCAAGGGCGCGAAGCCCGACCTGCGCGACGACGCCGCGAAGGCCGGGCGCAGCGACCGCGCGAAGGCGGAGGCACGCCTCGGCTGGCTGCTGGCCGGTCCCGCGTTCGTCGTCATGCTGGCGGTGACGCTCTACCCGATCCTGCAGGCCCTGTACGACTCGCTGTTCCACTTCCGCCTCACCGCCCCGGACGACAAGCGCTTCGCCGGTCTGAACAACTACGTGGTGGTCCTGAGCGACGGCGTGTTCTGGCGGGCGCTGGGCGTCACGCTGGTGATCACGGTGATCACCGTGCTGGTCGAGCTGGTCCTCGGGTTCGCGCTCGCCCTCGTGATGCACCGCGCGGTCAAGCAGCTGCGCGGGCTGCTCCGCACGGCGATCCTTGTGCCCTACGGGATCATCACCGTGGTCTCGGCGTTCGCGTGGTTCTACGCGTTCGACATCAGCTCCGGCTACGTCAACCACTGGTTCGACTGGGTGCCCGGCATCAGCCCGGACCTCAACTGGTTCGCGCAGCAGGGCACCAGCCTCTTCGTCATCATGGCCTCCGAGATCTGGAAGACCACCCCGTTCATCTCGCTGCTCCTGCTGGCCGGCCTCTCGCAGGTGCCCACCGAGCTGGAGGAGGCCGCCGAGGTGGACGGTGCCACCTGGCGGCAGCGCCTCACGCGGGTGCTCATCCCGAACATGAAGGCCGCGATCATGGTCGCCGTCCTGTTCCGCGCGCTGGACGCGTTCCGGATCTTCGACAACGTCTTCATCATGACCAACGGCGCCAACGGCACCGAGGTGCTCTCCCTGCTGGCCTACCGGACGTCGATCGGGCGCCTGGAGATCGGGCTCGGCTCAGCCATCTCCGTGCTCCTGTTCCTGTGCGTGATCGGCATCTGCTGGGCGGCCATCAAGCTGTTCAAGGTCGATCTGGCCGGCGCGAGGGGGGAGGGCTGATGAAGGTGCTCTCGACCAGGGCCAAGTGGGGCTGGGCGGTCATCACGATCGTCGTCCTGCTGTACGCGCTGTTCCCGGTGGTCTCCATCTTCGCGACCAGCTTCAAGCTGCCGAGCCAGCTCAACCTCGGCCTGTTCTGGCCCAAGACGTGGACCACCGAGAACTACCAGCAGATCTTGGCCCCCGACGGTGCCGCGCAGGAGCTGTTCCTGTCCGCCCTGCGCAACTCCGTCGGCATCTCGCTCATCGCGACGTTCATCGCGGTCGTCCTCGCCACGCTCGCCGCCTACGCCATCGCCCGCCTCGACTTCCCCGGCAAGCGGCTCGTGCTCACCACCGCGCTGGGCGTGTCGATCTTCCCGGTCATCTCGATCGTCACGCCGCTGTTCAACCTGTGGCGCAACATCGGCCTGTACGACACCTGGCTCGGGCTGATCATCCCGTACCTGTCGCTCACCCTGCCGATCTCCATCTGGACCCTGGCGGCGTTCTTCCGGCAGATCCCCTGGGAGCTCGAGCAGGCCGCGCAGGTGGACGGGGCGACCACGTGGCAGGCGTTCCGCAAGGCGATCGTGCCGCTGGCCGCACCGGGCGTGTTCACCACCGCGCTGATCGCGTTCTTCATCGCGTGGAACGACTTCGTCTACGGCATCTCGCTCACGTCGACCAGCGCCGCGCGTCCCGTGCCCGCCGCGCTCGCGTTCTTCACGGGCGCCTCCCAGTTCGAGGAGCCGACGGGGGCGATCTCGGCTGCGGCCGTCGTCGTGACCGTGCCCGTCGTCATCCTCGTGCTCCTGTTCCAACGCCAGATCGTGTCCGGCCTGACCCAGGGCGCCGTCAAGGGCTGACGCCCGCACAGCCCGTCCCACGAAGGAGAACCGATGGCCGCCATCACCCTCAAGGACATCGTCAAGCAGTACGGCGACGGCTACCTCGCCGTGAAGGGCGTCAGCCTGGACATCGCCGACGGCGAGTTCGTCATCCTGGTCGGTCCGTCCGGCTGCGGGAAGTCGACCCTGCTGCGCATGATCGTCGGGCTCGAGGACATCACGTCCGGGGACCTGGAGATCGGCGGCAAGCGGGTCAACGAGAAGGCCCCGCGCGACCGCCACCTCGCCATGGTGTTCCAGAACTACGCCCTGTACCCGCACCTGACGGTGTTCGAGAACATCGCCTTCCCGCTCCGGCTGCAGAAGGGCGCGTTCACCGAGGCGCAGATCCAGGAGAAGGTGACGTTCGCCGCCAAGACCCTCGAGCTGCAGGACCACCTGGACCGCAAGCCCGCCAACCTGTCCGGCGGGCAGCGCCAGCGCGTCGCCATGGGCCGCGCGATCGTGCGGGAGGCGGACGCGTTCCTCTTCGACGAGCCGCTGTCCAACCTCGACGCCAAGCTGCGCGGCCAGATGCGTACCGAGATCGCCCGGATGCAGCGGCGGCTCGGCACCACCACCGTCTACGTCACGCACGACCAGACGGAGGCCATGACCCTGGGCGACCGCGTCGCCGTCCTGCGCAAGGGGGAGCTCCAGCAGGTGGCCAGCCCGCGCGGCCTCTACGAGCAGCCGAAGAACCTGTTCGTCGCCGGCTTCATCGGCTCCCCGCCCATGAACTTTCTCCCGGGCGAGGTGACCGGGCAGTCGCTGCGCCTGCCGTTCGCCGACGTCCCGATGACCGCCGAGCTGGCTGCCAAGCTGGGCCAGCGCAAGCTCGTCATCGTCGGCATCCGGCCGGAGCACTTCGAGGACGCCAGCCTGCTCGAGGAGGGCAAGCGCGATGCCGGCGTCACCTTCGACTCCGACGTCGACGTCACCGAGTGGCTGGGCTCCGAGCTCTACGCGTACATCCCGTTCGACACCAACCCGGACGTCGCGCAGACGCTGGAGGAGCTCGACCGCGACCTCGACGGCGAGGGACTGCGCACGCAGCTCATCGTCGCCCTCAGCTCGGAGACGAAAGTGCGCGACGGCGACAAGGCGACCCTGTGGTTCGACGCCGACCGGCTCATGGTGTTCGACCCCGAGACCGGCGAGAACCTCACCTGGGACGCCGACGCCGCGACGTCGATCGACCGGGAGAACGAGGCCGACCGCAAGGCGTCCCTGGAGCGGGCGCAGGCGCGGGAGAAGGCGACGGCGTAGGGCTGGGTCGGCCGAGCGCTGGTCAGCCGAGCTCAGCCGAGCTCGGCGAGCCGCGGCGGGTTGGCGCCTGCCCGGGACACGGTGATCGCCGCGATCCGCGCGCACCGCTCCAGCACCGCCTGCACGGTGGCGGCGTCGACGTCGGCGAGCGCCTGACGACGTCCCGCCCCCAGCAGCCCCGCCGACCAGAGCCCGTCGATCAGGCCGCCCATGAACGAGTCACCGGCGCCGACCGTGTCCGCGACCTGCACCTTCGGAGCCTCGACCGAGATCCGCGCCCCGGCCGACGTGCTGGCGAACGCCCCCTCGCCCCCGTGCGTCACGACGACGAGCGACGGCCCGGACCGGCTCCACTCCTCGGCGATCTCCGCGGGGGCGACGCCGGGGTGCAGCCAGGCGAGGTCCTCGTCGCTGACCTTGACCACGTCGGCGAGCCGGACGAGCGCGTCGACCACCGGCAGGGCGTGCGCGGGGGAGCCCATGAGCACCGGCCGCAGGTTGGGGTCGTACGTGATGGTCGACGTCGCACTGCGGCGGGCCACGAGCGCCGCGACCGCGGTCCCGCCCGGCTGCAGCACGGTCGCGATCGACCCGGTGTGGACGACGACGGGGTCCCCGGGCTCCTCGTCCCACGTCTCGGGCAGGTCCCACTCGAGGTCGAACTCGTAGGAGGCGGTGCCGGCGTCGTCGAGGTGGGCGGTCGCCACGGGCGTGCGCAGCGCGGAGCGGTTGCCCTCCAGCACGTTCACGTCCGACCCGCGCAGGTGCCGACGCACCAGGTCACCGTCGGTGTCGTGGCCCAGCCAGGTCAGCAGGTCCACGCGTCGACCGAGCCGACCGAGGCCGAGCGCCACGTTGGCCGGGCTGCCCCCGGGGTGCTGTGCGCGGCTGCCGTCGGTGCGCTGCACCACGTCGATCAGCGCCTCGCCGACCACCAGCGCCCGGTCCGCCGCGGTGCCGGCCATCAGGACTCCTCCTGCGCGCTCACGGCGGTGTCGCGCACGGCGCTCAGCCGCTCGCGCGCCCCGTCCAGCCACTCCTGGCACCGCTTGGCGAGCGCCTCGCCGCGCTCCCACAGGGAGAGCGACTCCTCGAGGGTGGCGGCGCCGGCCTCCAGCCGGGCGACGACCGCAACCAGCTCGTCGCGCGCCTCCTCGTAGCCGAGGACGGCCACGTCGGCGTTCGGGTCCGACGGTGGGGACTGGGACGGTGCGGACTGGGACGGTGGGGACTGGGACGGCTTCGGCACGGGGACAGTCAACCAGGACTCGCCCACACCGTCGGGCAGCGGGGACAGGGACGCCGGCCGGCTCGTGGTCGCCGGGACGTGCACGTCCGACGAGGCCGCCGCCGAGACGCCGGCCGGCTCGTGGTCGCCGGGACGTGCACGACCGATGAGGCCGCTGCCGAGGCGCCGCCTCGAGGTCAGCCGCCGGTGACCGTCGCGGCCAGCTCACCCCGGGCGACCCGGATGCGCAGAGCGTCGCCGTCGCCCACCTCCGCGGGGTCCCGCAGCACGTCCCCGTCCGCCCGCTGCACCACCGCGTAGCCGCGGTCGAGGGTGGCAGCCGGTGACAGCGCGCGCACCTGCGCGGTGAGCCCCGCCACCTCGGCACGCCCGTGCACCAGGGCGGTGTGCAGCGAGCGCCGGGCGCCGTCCCGCAAGGCGGCCACGCGCTGCTCGTGCAGGTCGACGAGCGTGGTCGGGCTGGCGAGCACGGGTCGGCTGCGCACCTGGTCGAGCCCGGTCTGCTCGCGGGTCAGCCGCATGGTGAGCGCGGCGCGGGCGCGGAGCCGGGCCTGCGACACGCGGGCGCGCTCCTCGCTCACGTCGGGCACGATCCGCTTGGCGGCGTCGGTCGGGGTCGACGCGCGGAAGTCGGCGACGAGGTCCAGCAGCGGCGTGTCCAGGTGGTGCCCGATCGCGCTGACCAACGGGGTCCGGCACGCCGCCGCGACGCGGACCAGCGCCTCGTTGCTGAACGGCAGCAGGTCCTCGAACGAGCCGCCGCCGCGTGCGACCACGATGACGTCGACGCGCGGGTCCCGGTCGAGCTCCGCGATGGCCGCGCTGACCTCGGGGACCGCCCGGGGTCCCTGCACGGTCACGCGGCGGATCTCGAACTGCACCGCCGACCAGCGCGCACGGGCGTTGGAGACCACGTCGTGCTCGGCGTCGCCCTGCTGCGCCACGATCAGGCCGACCACCGCGGGCAGGAACGGCAGCGCACGCTTGCGGGACGGCTCGAACAGCCCCTCAGCGCCGAGAATGCCCTTGAGGTGCTCGATCCGGGCGAGCAGCTCGCCCAGGCCGACCAGCCGGACGTCGTCCGCCGCGAACGTCAGCGTCCCCTTCTTGGCATGGAACTGCGGACGCGCGTGCACGACGAGGTGCGCACCGTCGGCCAGCTTGTCCGCAAGCTTGTCGATGGCGAACGCCGGAGCTGTGACCGACAGGGACATGTCGAGGTCGGTGTCCCGGAGCGTGAGGAAGTAGAGGGTGTTCCACTTCTTGAGGTTGAGCACCTGCCCCTCGACCCAGACCGGCGGCATCTTCGCGATGTAGTCCGCGATCTTCGGCGCGAGGTGCCGGACCGGCCACGGGCGGTCGGGAGTGGTGTCCGCCGCGCGCAGCGGGGGAGGGCCGGCCGTCGCCGGGGTGCTCAGGGGGCCGGTGCTCACACGCCCAGCCTGCCTCATCCCGCCCACAGCCCCGGTCAGGCGGGAGCGACGACGACGAGCGTGTGAGGGCGCCGTGCGGGTCGGGTGCAGGTCACACCCGCAGGGCGCCTCCCGGCAGGGGCCCCGGCGACCCGCCGATCTAGACTCGGACGGTGACCTCTCCGACCGTCTCCGCCACCGGCACGCCCAAGGGCACCGCCGACGGCACGCTCAGCATCGCGACCCCCGCCCGCAAGCGGGTCCTGCTCGCCGCTCCGCGGGGGTACTGCGCCGGGGTGGACCGCGCGGTGATCGCCGTCGAGAAGGCCCTCGAGCACTACGGCGCCCCGGTGTACGTGCGCAAGGAGATCGTGCACAACAAGTACGTCGTCGAGACGCTCGCCGCCCGCGGCGCGGTGTTCGTGAACGAGACCGACGAGGTCCCGGAGGGCGCCCGCGTCGTGTTCTCCGCGCACGGTGTGTCCCCGGCCGTCCACGCGCAGGCGGCGGCGCGGAACCTGCAGACGATCGACGCCACCTGCCCCCTGGTCACCAAGGTGCACAAGGAGGCCGTGCGGTTCGCGTCCGAGGACTACGACATCCTGCTCATCGGGCACGACGGCCACGAGGAGGTCGAGGGCACGTACGGCGAGGCCCCCGACCACATCCAGGTGGTGAACTCCCCGGACGCGGTCGCCGACCTGGTGGTCCGCGATCCCGAGCGGCTCATCTGGATCTCGCAGACCACGCTCTCCGTCGACGAGACCATGGACACGGTCCGCCGCCTGCGCGAGCGGTTCCCGAACCTGCAGGACCCGCCCAGCGACGACATCTGCTACGCCACCCAGAACCGGCAGGTCGCGGTCAAGAAGCTGGCGCCGGAGTGCGACCTGGTCATCACGGTCGGCTCCGCGAACTCGTCGAACTCGGTACGGCTGGTCGAGGTGGCCCTCGACGCCGGTGCACGCACCTCGTACCGCGTGGACAAGGCCTCCGAGATCGACCTGGCGTGGCTCGACGGGGTGACGACCGTGGGGGTGACCTCCGGTGCCTCGGTCCCCGAGATCCTGGTGCGCGACGTCCTCGAGCTGCTCGCCCAGCACGGCTTCGGCGACGTCGAGGAGGTCCGCACCGCGACCGAGGACCTCATGTTCTCGCTGCCCCGTGAGCTCCGCGCCGACCTCAAGGCGGCCGGCAAGGCCGAGGCCACCCCGCGCCGCGAGGGCCGTCGCTCCCTGGACGTCCAGCCCGCCTGACGCGACACCGCCCGGCCGAGGACGACCCCGCCCACTCGCCCTGGCGACCCGGCGGGTCAGGCGGTCGACGCGTCCGGCTCGTCCGTGACGATCCGCTCGTCACGCAGGCCGCGCTCGTCGCGGTCGGCGCGGCCGTCGAACATGACGATCAGCTCCTCCGCGGACGCCACCAGCTCCGGCGCGCTCACGGCCGACAGCTGCGGGTTCACCGGGTCCGGCATCGGCAGGTCGGCGTCGACCACGTGCAGGTCGGCGAACCGCCGGGCGCTGACCAGCACGCGCGTCTCCAGGGAGGACACGGTCTGGTTGTACGCGCCGGCCGCGGAGTCGATGGCCCGGCCGAGCCTGGCCAGGTGCGCGCCCATGGTCGCCAGCCGCCCGTGCAGCTCCTTGCCCAGCGAGAGGACGGCCTGCGCGTTGCTGGCCAGCGCATCCTGGCGCCAGGCGTAGGAGACGGTCCGCAGCAGCGCGAGCAGGGTGGTCGGCGTGGCGATGACGACGTTGCGCTCGAACGCGTACTCGATGAGGGAGGGGTCCTGCTCGGCCGCCGCCTGCAGGAAGGACTCGGCGGGCACGAACATGACGACGAACTCCGGCGCGGGCGCGAACTGGTCCCAGTAGCGCTTGGCGGACAGGTCGTCGACGTGCGCGCGGACGTGCCGGGCGTGCGCGGCCAGGCGGTCGGCCCGTACGCGCTCGTCGGTCGCCTGCGCGGCGTCGAGGAAGCCGAGGAACGCCACCTTGGCGTCGACCACGACGTTCTTGCCGCCGGCGAGCTTGACGACCATGTCCGGGCGCAGCAGGCCGTCGTCGGTGCGCACCTGGTCCTGCTCGACGAAGTCGACGTGCGGGAGCATCCCCGCGGCCTCGACGACGCGCTTGAGCTGCAGCTCGCCCCACTTCCCACGCACCTGGGACGACCGCAGCGCCGTGACCAGCTGCGCGGTCTCCCCCCGCAGGTGCTCGGACGCCTGGTGCATCGCGCGCACCTGCTCGCCGAGCGCCGCGTGACCCGCCGCCCGCGCCTGCTCGGCGGTCGACAGCTCGGCGCGCACCTGGTCGAGCGTGCGGGACAGCGGCTCCACCATGGCGCGGACGGCCTGCTCGCGCTGCGCCAGCTCCCCGACCTGCGTCTGGTGGTCGGCGGCGAACCGCTGGTGCGCGAGCGCGAGGAACTGGTCGGTGCTCGTCGCCAGGGCGTCGGCGGCCAGGGAGCGGAACTGGTCCGCCAACCGGTCGGAGTCCGCGAGCCGCGCCTGCCCGCCCTGCCGCTCGGCGTCGAGCATCGCGACCGCCCGGGCCGCCGCGACATCGGCGGAGCGGACGCGGGAGGCCGCGAGCAGCCAGCCGACGAGCGCCCCGACGAGGGCACCGATCCCGAGCCCCAGCAGCAGTCCTGTGTCCATGCGTGCAGGGTGCCAGCAGGCACCGACATCCGCCCCGAGATGGAGGTCGGAGCCGGGTGAGGGCTTTACGGTGGTCCGATGTCGAACCCACCTGCCCTCGAGCTGCGCGGACTGTGGCGCAAGTTCGGAGACAAGATCGCCGTCGCCGGGATCGACCTCGTCGTGCCGGCCGGCTCCTTCTACGGTCTCGTCGGCCCCAACGGCGCAGGCAAGACGACCACGCTGTCGATGGCCACCGGCCTGCTGCAGCCGGACTTCGGCACGGTGCTGGTGCACGGGCACGACCTGTGGGCGTCCCCCGTCGACGTCAAGGGCATGCTCGGGGTCCTTCCTGACGGCGTCCGGCTCTTCGACCGCCTGACCGGCGAGCAGCTCATCACCTACGCCGGCCTCCTCCAGGGCCTGGACCGCGACACCGTCGCCGCGCGCGCCACCGACCTGCTCGCCGCCCTCGACCTGAGCGCGGACGCCACCAAGCTGGTCGTGGAGTACTCGGCGGGCATGACGAAGAAGGTGGCGCTGGCCTGCGCGCTGGTGCACGCGCCCCGGCTGCTCGTCCTGGACGAGCCGTTCGAGGCCGTCGACCCGGTGTCCGCGGCCAACATCCGGGACATCCTCGCGTCCTACGTCCGCTCCGGCGGCACCGTGATCGTGTCGTCGCACGTCATGGACCTGGTCCAGCGCATGTGCGACCACGTGGCCGTGATCGCGGCCGGGCACGTGCTGGCGGCGGGGACCGTCGACGAGGTGCGAGGCGACGGCAGCCTCGAGGACCGGTTCGTGGACCTGGTCGGTGGCCGCGTGAGCGGGGAGGGGCTGGCGTGGTTGCGCACCTCGTCCACCTGAAGCTGACCCTGCTGCGCAACTCGCTGCGGCGCAGCCCGTGGCAGGTGATCGGGCTGGTCATCGGCGCCCTCTACGCCCTCGGCGCCCTGGCCGTCGTCGTCGGGTCCATGGCGGTGCTCAGCGTGCAGGAGCCGGACATCCGCGGCCTCGTCGCCGTCCTCGTCGGATCGGTGCTGGTGCTGGGCTGGTGGGTGGTGCCGCTCGTCGCGTTCGGCCTGGACTCGACCATCGACCCGGCGCGGTTCGTCACGTTCGCCATCCCTCGGCGCAGCCTGCTGACCGGGCTGGCGATCGCGGGCGTCATCGGCCTGCCCGGCGTGGTCACGGTCGGCAGCGTGCTCGCGCTGGCCGGGGTGTGGTGGCGGACGCCGGCGGCCCTCGTCGTCGGAGTCGTCTGCGCGGTGCTGGCCCTGGCGACGTGCATCATCGGCGCGCGGGCGACCACGTCGGCCGCCTCCTCGGTCCTGTCGGGCCGGCGCTTCCGCGAGGTCATGGCGGCGGTGGCGGTCCTCCCGTTCATCGTGATCGGTCCCCTCCTGGGCCGGCTCGCCGACGGTGGCCCGATCACCGCGGAGACGGTCCAGCGGGTGGCGGACGTCCTGTCGTGGACCCCGCTGGGCGCGGTCTGGGCGGTGCCGGGCGACGTCGCCGACGGCCGGTGGGACCTCGCGGCCGCCCGGTTCGCGATCGCTGTGGCGACCCTCGTGCTGGTCACCGTCGTCTGGGACCGGGCGCTCGCGCACGCGCTGGTGAACCCGGCGCACGAGAGGGTCTCCACCCGCGGCCACGGTCTCGGCTGGTTCGGCCGGCTCCCGGCCACCCCGCTCGGTGCGGTGACCGCGCGGTGCCTCACCTACTGGGCGCGCGACCCCCGGTACGCGCTGGCCGTGGCGATCGTCCCGGTGCTCGCCATCGTCCTGTACGTCGTGAACCCGGGCGGCGGCACGGTCCTGCTCATCGGCCCGATCGCGGCCTACCTCATGGGCTGGGGCATCTCCGCCGACGTCGCCTACGACGGCACCGCCTTCTGGACGCACGTCGCGGCGCCCCTGCACGGGGGCGTGGACCGCCTGGGACGGGTCATCGCGGCCGGTGCGATCGCCGTCCCCGCGGTGCTCGTCCTCACCGTCGGGTCGGCGCTGGTCAGCGACCAGGTGCACGTCGTCCCGGCGATGCTCGGGCTGTCGCTCGGGGTGCTGCTCACGTCGCTCGGCGGCTCCAGCGTCCTGTCCGCACTGGTCGTGTACCCCGTGCAGCTGCCGGGGGAGAACCCGTTCCAGACCAAGCAGGGTGCGTCGATGGCATCGGTCGTCTCGCAGCTGGCCGGGTGGCTCGCCGTGATGGCGCTCTGCCTGCCGGAGATCGTGCTCGGGGTCGTGGCGGTCCGCGGGGGGTCGCCGACGCTCGGCTGGGTCACGCTGGTGGTGGGCGTCGTGCTCGGGTCCGTGCTGCTGGCCCTCGGGGTGCGGATCGGCGGCCGCACGCTCGACCGCACCGGACCGGACCTGCTGCGCAGGATCGTGGCGTTCGCCTGAGCTGAGCCTGAGCCTGGGCTGCGGGGCGCCCCCGTAGACTGTCCCCCCGTGGCACTCACCATCGGCATCGTCGGCCTGCCCAACGTCGGCAAGTCCACCCTCTTCAACGCGCTGACCCGTGCGCAGGTCCTCGCGGCCAACTACCCCTTCGCGACGATCGAGCCCAACGTCGGCGTCGTCCCGCTGCCGGACCCGCGGCTGAACACGCTCGCCGAGATCTTCGGCTCCGAGCGGATCCTCCCGGCGACCGTGTCGTTCGTGGACATCGCCGGCATCGTCAAGGGCGCGAGCGAGGGGGAGGGGCTGGGCAACAAGTTCCTGGCCAACATCCGCGAGGCCGACGCCATCTGCCAGGTCACGCGCGTGTTCGCCGACCCGGACGTCGTGCACGTCTCGGGTGACGTGAACCCGAAGGACGACATCGAGATCATCGCCACCGAGCTGATCCTGGCGGACCTGCAGACGCTCGAGAAGGCGATCCCGCGCCTGGAGAAGGACGTTCGCGCCAAGAAGGCGGACGCCGGTCTGCTCGCCGCGGCCCAGGAGGCGTTCGCGATCCTCGAGAAGGGTCAGACCCTCTCGCAGAGCGGCAAGAAGATCGAGCACCTCGACGAGCTGCAGCTCATGACGAGCAAGCCGTTCATCTACGTCTTCAACACCGACGACGCCGGTCTGGCCGACACCGCGATGCAGGACGAGCTGCGCGCGCTGGTCGCTCCCGCCGACGCCATCTTCCTCGACGCCAAGTTCGAGTCCGAGCTGGTCGAGCTGGAGCCGGACGAGGCCCGCGAGATGCTCGCCGACAACGGGCAGGAGGAGGCCGGCCTGGACCAGCTGGCCCGCGTCGGCTTCCACACGCTCGGCCTGCAGTCGTACCTGACGGCCGGCCCCAAGGAGTCCCGTGCCTGGACCATCCACCAGGGCTGGACGGCCCCCCAGGCCGCGGGCGTCATCCACACGGACTTCCAGAAGGGCTTCATCAAGGCCGAGGTCATCTCGTTCGACGACCTCGTCGACGCCGGCTCCGTCGCCGCCGCCCGCGCGGCCGGCAAGGCCCGCATCGAGGGCAAGGACTACGTGATGGCCGACGGCGACGTGGTGGAGTTCCGCTTCAACGTCTGACGCCGTCGGGCAAGGCTGCGCGCCGATCGGGTGAACTTCGGACGGCTGTCCCGGTACGCCGTGCGGGTGACTCCCGCCCGACGCCGCACCGAGCCGGCTCGCCCTGACGTGGGCGCCGTAGGCTCCACGACATGACCCAGGCCGAGGATCTCGCCAGTGTGGAACGCCTGTACGCAACGCTCGACACGAGCGCGCTCCTGGCGCTCCTGCCGTTGATCGACACGCTCTCGGAGCGGGTACGACAGGAGATCGAGCGCATCGGCGGGCCCGTGACGTCCACCTCGGAGGCGCAGCAGCACGCCGCCCTGTTCGAGTCCGTCACGGCGGGCCTCGCGGGCCTCGCGAACCAGTGGCCGGGCAGTGACGCCTTCCAGGAGATGCAGGCGCAGGTGGACGCCGACAAGGTCAAGCTCCAGGCCCGAGCCGAGTCGGCCCGCGCGTTCGAGGCCGAGGCCCTGGACAGGACGTTCGTCTACTCGATCAACCTGCACCAGCGCCGGCAGCTCGCCATCTTCGAGCTCGAGCGGCGCGGCGTCCTGCCGGTGTGGTTCAGCGCGTAGGTCGGTCCCGCGACAGGGGCTCTGTGCCTTCCCTCTCGGCGTGACTGCCGGTTACGGTGCTCAGAGATCGAACGCGATACGGGCAACGAGGGCCGGTCGGGCGTTCGGTCGTGGCGCCCTGGGGAGGCACCGATGGGAACCGTGACTCGCACCTGGACCCGGACCCTGCGCGGCGTCATCGCCGCGATGGTGGTCGTGCTCTGCCTCGCGGTCGCAGGTGTCGGCACCGCGTCCGCGGCGCCCCCGGACCGCGCCGGCCGGGGAGTGCCGACGAGCAAGATCTCGATCCAGCTCTGGACGTTCGCCGAGTACATCGGCTTCGGCACCGACGCCGCCACGATCGCGAGGACGGAGGAGGTGCTGAGCCGCCTCCGCGAGATGGGCTACCGGAACGTCGAGCCGTTCACGCTGAGCGGCCTGACGGCGGAGCAGTACCGCGCGCTCCTCGACGAGCACGGGCTCAGGGCCTCCGCGCGGCACGTCGACGTCGGGACGCCGGAGAACCCGGCCGACATCGACCAGATCCTGGCGGACAACAAGACCCTGGGGATCAGGTACTTCGGTTCCGGGTCGACGCCCATCTTCCCGCTGGCCTACACCACCGAGGCGGAGTGGATCGCGTACGCCGAGTACCTCGACGAGCTCGGCGCTCAAGCCCGCCGGCACGGGCAGAAGCTGATGGTGCACAACCACGACATCGAGCTCGAGGTGACGTTCGGCGAACGGACCGTGCTCGACCTCCTCATGGCGTACACGGACCGGCGGAACGTCGTGTTCCAGCTGGACCTCTACTGGGCGACGAACGGCGGCGGGATCACCGCTCCGCTCGACGTGATCGAGCGGTACGGCGACCGGGTCAGGCTGTTCCACGTGAAGGACATGGCGGTCGGGCCGTTCCCCGGTCGGATCGAGATCGTCGGCGACGGGATCATCGACTTCCCCTCGATCTTCCGCGCCGCGGGGGGCAGCACGAAGTACTACGTCGTCGAGCACGACCCGCGGTTCGGCGACCCGACGTTCGACCCCTTCGAGGCGGCCCAGGAGGGCTTCGACTACCTCGCCTGCGTGACCTTCTGACGGACCCGCCGCGCGTCCGTCCGGGGTCACCCCTCTGCTCCGGCGTCGTCCTGCGCGACCCAGCCCTGCTCCGCCATGCGCCCCAGTCCCGCCTCGACGGCGGCCCGTTCGGGACGTCCCGGCTGCGACCACGGCGCCCAGGACAGCCAGAGGTCGGCGACGAGGGCGTTCCCCTCGTTGGTGACCCTGACGCGGACCGGCGGGGACACCGTGAGGCCCGGGAGCGGGAAGCCGACCCAAGCGCCGCCCGTGGCCGGCTCACACGGACGTGTCAGCACCAGGTCGTGCAGGTGCAGCTCGCACGAGCGAGGCGAGGGCTGGGCCAGCAGCAGGGCGCGCTGGTCCTCGCACACCAACGTCCCCAGCGTCAGCACCATCCCGGGCAACGGCGGAGGCTGGTCGACGGCGTGGACGAACCATGCCCTGAGGTCGTCGTCGGAGAGGCGCGGCGACGTGCTCCGCTCGACGGGCCGACCGGGTGGGGGTGCAGGACGCACGTCGTCGGGCGGGTGCTCCACCGCACGGTGCCACAGGGGCTTCACCGGCAGCTCCGAGCGGGCGAGGTCCGCCTCGCTGGCCGGACGCGCGGCCAGCCAGAGGTCGAACGCCAGCGGATCGATGACGGCCGTCAGCGCGGCGAGCGGCTCGAGTGCGGTGTCGAACACCGCGGACGGCGCGACGTCGTCGAGCGCCCGCCGCAGCGTGAACGTCGCCGCCAACGGCTCGTACCTCAGCGGCACGCCGGCCGGCCCAGGCACGGTCACTGCACCCGCACCCAGATCGGCGCTCTACCCGTCCCGGTGTTCACGAACCGCCACAGCAGCGTGCCCTCCTGCGTGACGATGTTCACCGCGTGCAGGAGGTCCACACCCTTGCCCACCTTTCCGGCTATCAGGTTGTCCAGGATCTCCTGGGGAAGGTCCTCCTTGCTCCCGACCGCCCGCAGCGGATCCCCCTTCAAGATCTCCGACGTGCCGTCCTCGTTCATACGGCGGACCCCGTCCTTGGACGGAAGCGGGATGTCCTTGGTCCCGGTGAACCATCGGATGCTGACCGACGACTCCCGCTCGCGTCCCCTCGGGAGGTCCCCCGGCCCCCCGGAGCGTGGTGGCACCTTGCTGGCGCCGTGCTGGATGCCCTTGTACAGCGGGCCGGCTGAGGTGGGGACGCCGTTGTACTCGGCGACCTCCACCTCGCGCCGTACCGGCGATTCCCCCGCAGTCGGCACCTTCGCCTCGACCCGGATGTCGAACGTCTTGGCGCGCGACTTTCCCGGGGTGAAGCGCACGACCAGGTTCGGGTCACCGCGCACCTGCTGTGACAACCGCCAGATCTCCGCCAGCTCGACCCCCTTGTCGATCGCCTGCTTCTTGTTCTCCGCAGGGTTCGTGCCGGCCACCCTGCTGACGGTCTCGGCGACCCAGTCCTTGAAGCCTTCGATGTTGCCGCCGGCCGCCTCGTGCTGGGCCACCTTCTCCAGCATGACGATGAGGTCGGGTCGGCCGGCCGCGTTCAGTGCCCCGTCGATGACCCGGAGGTTCGCCGCCTGGTCAGCGAAGTGCGTGGCCGTCGCCGGGTCGAGGGCGGCCACGAACCCGCGGCTCGGGTCGTAGGAGTCGACGAGCTGCTGGTGCTCGACCAGCTGGGCCTGGATCGACGCGAGCTCGCGCTGGAGCGTGTCGCGCTCCTTGGCGGCGATCGTCTCGTCGCCTCCGAAGCGCTCCACCCGGGCGTCCATCTCGCGCAGCATCGTGTGCAGCGACGCCTCGATCGCCGTGAGCTTGACGACCTCGAGCCGTCGTTCGAACCCCTTGGTGCCGTACCCGGGCGTGAGCCGGAACAGTGATCCGATGCGGTCCAGCATGCGCCGGACCATCCCCATCGGGCCCTGGTACTGGCCGAGGATCCGAGCCACCTCGGCGTGCGCCTTGACGTGCCGGAAACCGGCCTCCGGACCGACCTCGATCCGCAGCGCGCCGTCCTTGTAGCGCACCAGCACCGAGCTGCCGATGTCGGGGTTGTCGACGATCTCCGCCGTGCCGGCCAGGTCGCCGAGAGCCGGCTCCAGGCCGGCCCGGCGACTGCTCTCCATCGGTCGGACGTTCTTGCCCGTCAGGACGCCCTCCGCGGCGCCCCGGGGTGTCGGTCGGTCGGGTGCCGACGGCTGCTTCTCGGTCGTCGCCGGGTTCTCGGCGGTGGGTCCCGCCTTCGGCTTCGCCGTCGGTGCCGGCGCGAACTGGAGGGTGTGGTCCCGCAGCGCGCCCAGCAGGATCTCCGCGCGCCTGCGCCGCGCCTGCGCGTGGGACATGGCGCCGGACAGCTCGGCTCGGGTGAGCTCGAGCAGAGACTGGAGCGCGATGGTCTGACCGAACGCGAACCCGCCCCAGTTCGCGATGGCGTTGGCCTTCTGGGCCAGGTCGGAGACGTTGTGCGCCGTCCGCATGGCGCCGAGGATCGCCGCCTCGTCGGCCGTCGACGAGGCCAGGACGAACTTGTCGGCCAGCTTGATGACGCGCATCCTGCCGACCGTCGACACGGCCTGGGCGGCGGCCCCGAAGACCCCGATGATGTCGGTGACGGCGTCGGCGTCCAGGCGCAGGCTGCCGTTCTGCCAGCGGTCGATGAGCCGGTCCGCGGCCACCGCCGCGCCGACGAGCGCCGCGATCTGACCCACACCCGGGATGAACAGGCCGAGGACGGCCAGCACCACGGCCAGGTCCGCCAGCCGCCGCCGCGCCAGGGCCGTCCCGGTGTTGATGTTGTCGTACGTGTGCTCGGTCGCCTCGAACGGGCCTGCCGCCGGGAACCGGATCGCCAGGCTGCCCGGACCGTAGGAGTTCCCGCGTGACATGAGGGCGGCGGCGTTGCGCACCGCCTCGGTCGGCGTGGCGCCTCGTCCGACCCACGACTGGCCGTCGCGGGTGGAGACGTCGGAGAGCCGCCACACCTCTCCGTCCTCGCCCGTCACCCGGCCCAGCTGGAGCAGCAGCGGGTAGGTCTGGCCGTCCAGCTTGCTGACGATGGCCCCCTCGGGCCGCCAGATCGTCCCCTCCAGGCCCGCCGCCCGCTTCTGCGCGTGCTCGAGCTGGTCGCGCAGGGCGTCGAGCTGCTTCTCGATGCCGTTCTTCTGCCAGTCGGGTGCGGCAGCGAGCTCGGTCTCCTTCTCCCTGATCTTCAGGGCGATGACGTCGGTCGCGGTACCCGATGCCGTCAATCGGAGCTCGCGCAGCTCCCGTTCGAGCTTGGCGATGGTCTCCGGGCTCTCCTTCCGGTCCCGCGCGAGGGCCAGCGCGAGCTCCTTCTCCGCCGCGAGGGCGTGCGGCTGCTCGACCGCCGCGCGGGCCAGCTTCGCTACCGGCCGCACCTCGACCAGCTTGACGGCGACGCTCGACGCTCGGACGAGCTTCTCCCGCGGCTTGGGCGCCGCGATGCAGCGCACCATGTAGTACCCCTGCTTGCGGGGCCACGGGATCTCCTGCTCGTGGAAGTCTCCGCCGAAGACGTCGGCGATGGCGCCGAGAGCGACCCCGCCGAACGAGACGATGGTCGACGCCGGCGTCAGGACCAGGCTGTCGATGTTGCCCTGGGCGCGCGTGATGACGTCGCCCGCCGTGCCACCGTGCGCGGCGTCGACGGGATGAGCGAGCTCGCCGACGACGGCTTCCGTCTCGTCCACGATCTGCTCGGCGGTCTGCTCGGCCCGGCGTCCGGCGGGGTCGAGTCGGCCCACCTTGTCGTCGTCCGACACGGGCTTCTGCGCCTGCTGCTGCCGGATCTGCTGGTCCATACCGGCCACGACGAGCGCGGTGACGTCGAAGTACTCCCAGTGGTAGTGGACGAAGTTCATCGCCTCGGCCAGCTGGGCGAGGTGGTCCGAGCCGACGACCGAGGCGTAGTCGAGCCGCATGCGGAAGCTGCTGATGGAGTGGGTGGGCGCGATCTCCGGCCCGATCAGCTCGGCCCGCATCGCCTCGGCGTTGGCGGTCTTCTTCTTGCTCCCCGTGAACTCGCTGTCGGAGGTGGGGACGGGAGGGGCCGTGCCCGTGGTGGTCGCGTCCGGTGGCGCGGTCTGCGGCGTGGCGGTGCTGTCCCCGAGCGGCGGGGCGCTCGGCAGCCCGGCTTCCTGCTCACGCTGGTCCGCCTTCTGGGCGTCCGGATCGCGCCCGGCCAGCTTGCTCAGCCCGGAGATGAACGTCGCGTCGTACGTGATGTGGTACTGCTGGCCGGGCGTGGGCTCCTGGATGAAGACCTGGAAGTCGGACCACAGGCGCTCCACGATCTGCGCCCGCGCGGCGCCCGACAGCGAGCTCCCGTACCGCCAGGCGACCCACTTGCCCCCCACGCGCTGCACGAACGACGCGTGCGTGTCGCCCTGCACCCAGGTCCCGTAGATGAGGTAGTCGTCCTTCGTCGTGAGGGCCGCCGACCCGTCCTCCCGGCGGACGTCCTCCTTCGTGTCCGGGCTGCGCGCGACCACCACGGTGCCGGTGGTCGCCCCACCCGAGGGGAGACCGCCCGCGGCCGACGGCGTCACCAGGCGGGCGACGGCGGCGTTGCCGGCGGACCGCTGCAGGCTCAGCAGGTGGGCGCTGACGGTGGGGGCCGCACGGGCCTGCGCCGCCGCGCCCTTCGCGCCGGCGGCCCGGCTGCGCGTGGACGGCGACGGAGGATCGCGGTCGCGCTCGATCTTGCCCATGGGCCCTCCACCGGGGCGTCGTCGTCGGGGCACAGGCGTGGGCTCCGAACGCTGGCACGGCCCGTGTCGGCCGGGTGGGTGCGGACATGCCTCTGCGCGGGCAGGATCGGGTGCCCGATCGGTCCACGCGACCGGCATCCCCGGCCTCGCGGTATTCCGGGTGACTGCCCGCACGTGGGCACCTAGCGTCCGTCGCATGGCCGACGACGGATTCGAGGTCCCCCGCCTCGCGCAGCTGTACGACCCCCTCGAGGCGGACCGCGGCGACCTCGACGTCTATGCGGCGATCGTCGACGAGCTCGGTGCCCGCAGCGTGCTCGACGTCGGCTGCGGCACGGGCACGTTCGCCCTGCTGCTCGCGGCGCGCGGGACCACGGTGGTGGGCGTCGACCCCGCGGAGGCGTCTCTGGACGTCGCCCGCGCCAAGCCGGGCGCCGACCGGGTGCGGTGGGTGCACGGGGACGCGACGGCGCTCCCGCCGCTGCAGGTGGACCTGGCGACGATGACCGGCAACGTCACGCAGGTGTTCGTCACCGACGAGGACTGGGCAGCGACCCTCCGGGCAGTGTGCGGCGCCCTCGTCGACGGCGGCCACCTGGTGCTCGAGACCCGCCGCCCCGAGCGCGAGGCGTGGCGGGAGTGGACCCGTGGCGCGACCTACGAGTCGTCCGTCGTGGCGGGCGTCGGGCGGGTCGAGACGTGGGTCGAGGTGACGGCCGTCGCCGACGAGCTGGTGACGTTCCGCGCGTCCTACGTCTTCGCGTCGGACGGTGCCGTCCTCACGTCGGACTCGACCCTGCGGTTCCGCGACCGCGGGACCGTGGAGTCCTCGCTGGTGGAGGCGGGCTTCGAGGTGGTCGACGTCCGCGACGCCCCCGACCGGCCTGGCCGGGAGTGGGTGTTCGTCGCCCGGGCGGTGCCGGCCCCCACAGTGGTCAGCTGACCGGGAACCCTGCGGCCGTGCACTCGCTCACGACGGTCCCGGACACGGTCGGGTAGTCCAGCGTCGCGGCGTTCGCACCGCCGGCCTCGGCCGCGTCGAGCGCCCCCTGCACACGCTCCTGGATCGCGGTGTAGGCCGCGGCCAGCGCGTCGGGGGCCACCTTGATCGCGTCCGCCAGCGCCGACGCGATCGCGCCGAGCTCCTCGGTCTGCTCCTCGTCCAGTGCGGTCCCGGCGTCCTGGGCCTCCATCACGGGCACGGCCGCCGCGACGCGGGCGTTCAACGAGCCGGCGCCGCCGTTGAAGTAGCGGCCGCACGCGAGCGCGGCGTTCGGCTCGACGGGTGCGGCCGTGCTCTGTGCCGGGGCGCTGGAGGCGGCGCTCGACGTGGCGGTGGCGTCGTCGTCCGTGCCGGAGCCGCTGTCGCAGGCCACCAGCGCGGTGGCGGTCAGGACGATGGCGACGAGGATCGAGGAAGCGCGCTTCACGGTGGTCTCCTTGCGACGGTGGACTAGCGGGGCCGTGTGCGGCCCACCCCCTGGTTGCCTGGCGGCAGCTCTCCGGCCCCCTCGGGCGTCCGGGTCTGGAACGCGGGGGCGCTGCCCTCCGAGCATTCGCCGGACGTTCCGGCGCTGCAACCGGAATTCAGCGCGAGCGGGACCACATCTCCATGTCTCGTCGTTCGCCGCCGACGCTCTGCCAGGAGCGCAGCAGCCCTTCGCACGCGAAGCCCGCGCCGGCGGCCGTCCGGGACGATGCGACGTTCCAGGGCTCGACGTAGAGCTCGAGGCGTTCGACGCCCGGGAGCGTGAGCGCCCAGCCGGCCACGGTCCGGACGGCGTCGCCGGCCAGCCCGCGGCCGCGCTGCGACCTCACCACCCAGTACCCGACCGTGGCGCGGCCGAGGTCGAGGTCGCGCAGCCCGAGGTAGACGTGGCCGACCGCGACGTCGGACGTGCGGTCGGCGATCGCGAACGGGTAGCCCGTCCCGGTCGCCAGGCGGTCGGCCTGACGAGCCACGAAGGCGAGGCACTCGGCGTCGTCCCCGAGCGCGGGCACCGACGTGATGAGGGGGATGTGCGGGTCGGACGCGGCCTCGCGCACGGCCGGCACATCGTCGGCGCAGAACGCGCGGAGCCGGACGGCGTCACCGACGAGCGTCGGCAGGACCAACGGCGGGCTCACACCGGGGCCAGACGGAAGACCCGCAGGTGACGGCCGGCGCGGGCGGCGTAGTCCTCGTAGCCCGGCCACACGGCGAGCAGGGCGGGCAGCAGGCGGGCCCGCTCGTCGTCGTCGACGAGGGTGGCGACGACCGGCGTCGTGACCCCCGCCACCGCCACCGCTGCGCGCGGGTCCGCAAGGAGGTTGCCTGACCACGCCGGGTGGTGGCCCTGGCCCCAGTTGGAGCCGATGACCACCCACCCGTCAGCGTCGACGGCGTACAGCAGGACGGCCTCGCGCGGCTGCCCGGAGGTACGGCCCGTCGTGGTGAGGACCAGCTGCGGCAGCGTCACGCGGCCGAGGACGCTCCAGCGGCCGCGCGTCGCCTTCTGCAGCCGGCGATCGAGTCCCGCGGCGGTGCGTCCGAGGCGCGCGAACCAGCGGGTGCGGCCGAGCCGACGGACGGAGCGGGTCAGGACCATCGCACGAGTGTGTCGGACGGCGGGGTGCTGTGACCGACGTCCCGCACGGTCGTCGGTGACCTCCGGCGGTCCGCGTCCGTATAGCAGATCAGCCTGCCGGGCGCAGTCGCGGGGGAGTCACACCACCCCTGCGGCCGACGGATCGGACACGTTACGGCGATGTTTCCGCAGATGGCCATCTCGCATCCTGGACGGTACTGGCCAGTATCAATCAGGTAACGATCCGGCGTCAGGCTGATCCCTGCCTGATATGTCCGAGCAGCAGTGACTTACCTTGTCTCTCAACTCACGGCGGACGTGCATCACACCCGACCGCTCCGGCCCTTGCAGCAGTCGTGCGACGGCGGAGCGCGCAAGGCAGCGTCCACCCCTTCCCAGGAGGAACATTGAAGATCAGGCGAATCAGCGCCGCGACTGCTGTCCTTGCAGCCGGCGCCCTGGTGCTCACCGCGTGCTCCAACACCCCGACGGACACGGCATCTCCGTCGGAGTCGGCCGCCGCGACCACGGGTGGCACGCTCGTCGCTGCCGAGGTGAACGAGTTCTTCTCGTTCAACACCTCGACGGCCAACGGCAACACGGACATCAACTCGAAGGTCTCGCTCGCCACCAACTCGAACTTCTACTACATCGACGGCGACCTCAAGGTCCAGCGCGACGAGTCGTTCGGCACGATGGAGAAGACGAGCGACGACCCGCTGACGGTCAAGTACACCGTCAACGAGGGCGAGACCTGGTCCGACGGTGAGCCGATCGACGCCGACGACCTCATCCTCGCGTGGGCCGTGTACTCCGGCTTCTACGACGACGGCGGCAACTTCGACGCCGAGGGCAACGCCACGACCGGCACCAGCTACTTCAGCTACGCCGGGTCGACCGAGGGCCTGAGCCTCACGGAGTTCCCGGAGATCGGCGACGACAACCGCAGCATCACGCTGACGTACTCGAAGCCGTTCGCCGACTGGGAGATCGCCTTCGGTCTCGACCGTCCGGCCCACGTCGTCGCCAAGGGTGGCGGCCTCGCCGACGGCCAGGCGCTGGTCGACCTGCTGAAGGACAAGCCCCGCGGCGACTCGGCGGCGCCGGTCCCGACGGACACGGCCCTCAAGGCCGTCGCCGACTTCTACAACACCGGCTTCGACTCCCGCACGCTGCCCAGCGACCCGTCGCTGTACCTGTCGAGCGGCCCGTACATCGTCTCGGACGTCGTCGAGGGCCAGTCGGTCACGATGGTCGCCAACGACAAGTACGAGGGTGACTTCGGTCCGAAGCTGGACGAGATCACCATCCGCACCATCGCGGACCCGTCCGCCATGGTCCAGGCGCTGCAGAACGGCGAGGTCGACGTCATCTCGCCGCAGGCCAACGCCGACACGCTCGCCGCGCTCGAGGGTCTCGAGGGTGTCGAGGTCCACAAGGGCAACCAGCTCGCGTACGACCACATCGACCTGAACTTCTCGGGTGTCTTCGCCGACCAGAACGTCCGTGAGGCGTTCCTCAAGACGATCCCCCGCCAGGCGATCCTCGACGCGATCATCACGCCGCTGGACCCCGAGGCCAAGATCCTCGACTCCCAGCTGTTCGTGCCCGCCCAGGACGGCTACGCCGACTCGGTCGAGAACAACGGCTCGTCCGAGTACGCCGAGCCCGACATCGCGGGCGCCAAGGAGCTCCTCGCCGGCGCCACGCCGACGGTGCGCATCCTCTACAACGTCAACAACCCGAACCGTGTTGACGCGTTCACGCTGATCCAGCAGTCGGCCTCCGAGGCCGGGTTCATCATCGACGACCAGGGTGACGCCAAGTGGGGCTCGCGCCTCGGTGACGGCTCCTACGACGCGTCGATCTTCGGCTGGACCTCCCCGGGCGTCGGCGTCAGCGGCGTGCCGCAGATCTTCGGCTCCGGTGCTGCGTCGAACTTCAACGGGTTCACGGACCCGGCCGCGGACGAGCTGATGGCTGAGCTCATCACGACCACGGACGTCGACGAGCAGACCCGCCTGCAGCAGGAGATCGACGCCAAGATCTTCGCCGCCGCCTACGGCCTGCCGTTCTTCCAGAGCGTGGGAGTCGACGCCGTCGCCGAGCGCGTCGAGGGCATCGACGCGTACAACCCCAACCAGAACGGTGTCTGGTGGAACGTCTGGAACTGGAGCGTCAACGACGGCTGATCCTGGCCTCCGTAGCGCACCACCGGCCGACTGTGTGACAGTCGCCTGAACGACCGAAGGTGCCGGGTCGACCGCTCGCGGTGGCCCGGCACCTTCGGGTCCGTCTCCAGCACGCTGAACAGGGACGACGGAGCCAGTGGAGTGCTGGGGGCGGCCTCTGAATTACGCTTGACTACTTCCGGCACGCGGTTCGGCGTGCCGCCCCGACACCGACACCTGAGAAACGATGACCACCTACATCCTTCGACGGTTGCTCGCGTCCCTGCTGATCCTGCTGGGCGCGTCGTTCATCGTCTATCTGCTCATCGCCTACTCGGGCGACCCGCTGGCCGAGATCCGGTCGAGCAACTCGCCGAGCAAGGCCGATCTCATGGCCCGACGCACGGAGCTGCTGCACCTCGACGTGCCGCCCGCGCTGCGGTACTTCATCTGGCTCAGCGGCGCCGTCAAGTGCGCCATCCCGTTCGCGGGGCAGTGCGACCTGGGCGTGACGCTCCAGAACCAGCCGGTCACGGCCGCGCTGTCGGGAGCCATCCCGACCACGCTGCAGCTCGTGACGACGGCCGCGCTGCTCGCGATCCTGCTCGGTGTGACGATCGGGGTCATCACGGCGCTGCGGCAGTACAGCACCCTGGACTACTCGGTCACCTTCATCACGTTCCTGTTCTTCTCGCTCCCCGTGTTCTGGGTCGCGGTGCTGCTCAAGGAGTTCGGGGCCATCGGCTTCAACGACTTCCTCCGAGACCCCTTCATCGCCAACAGCACGGTGCTGGTGGTGTCGCTGGTGGTCGGCCTGGTGTGGACCGTGATCATCGCGGGGACCCTCAAGCGCCGGCTGCTGACCTTCGGCGTCGCGTTCCTGGTCACCGCGGTCGTCATGTACTACCTGTCCGTGACGCGCTGGTTCACGACGCCGTCGCTCGGGGTCGTCGTGATCACCGTCACCGGCATCGCCGCCGCGTACGGGTTCACGGTGCTCTTCGCCGGCCTGCAGAACCGCAAGGCGCTGTACTCCTCGCTCATCGCGGTCGGGATCGGCGTCGTCGCGTACTTCGCGATCCAGCCGCTGCTGGACAACGCGAGCCTCTGGCTGGTCCTGGGCCTCGCCGTCGTGGCGGTCGGCGTCGGACTGCTGGTCGGGTACCTCATGGGCGGCTACGACCGGGGCCAGTCGATGAAGGCCGCGGCGCTGACCAGCTTCGTGGTCGGCTTCCTCATCGTGCTCGACCGGTTCATGCAGTCGTGGCCGGACTACATGGGCAACTCGCGCATCCGGAACCGGCCGATCGCCACGATCGGCGCCGAGACCCCCGGGCTCGACGGCGACTTCTGGATCACCGGCCTGGACAAGTACACCCACCTGATCCTGCCGACGATCGCGCTGATCCTCATCTCGCTGGCGTCGTACACGCGCTACTCGCGGGCGTCGATGCTCGAGGTGATGGGCCAGGACTACGTCCGCACCGCGCGCGCCAAGGGCCTGTCCGAGCGCGTCGTGGTCACGCGGCACGCGTTCCGCAACGCGATGATCCCGCTGGCCACGATCGTCGCGATCGACATCGGTGGTCTCATCGGCGGGGCGGTGATCACCGAGAACGTGTTCTCGTTCAAGGGCATGGGGCAGCTGTTCCTCACCGGCCTGCACAACGTCGACCCGAACCCCGTCATGGGCGTGTTCCTGGTGACCGGCATCACCGCGGTGACGTTCAACCTGCTGGCCGACCTCACGTACTCGGCCCTCGACCCGCGAGTGAGGGTGAAGGCATGACCGCCATCCTGGAGAACACGGCGGACGTCCCGCCCAACCCGACCACCCCGGAGAACCCGGAGGACGTCAAGGGCCTGAGCCAGGGACGCATCGTCCTGCGGCGGTTCTTCGGCCACACCGGTGCCGTCGTGAGCATGGCCGTCCTGTTCGGCGTGCTCCTGCTGGCCGTCTCGGCGATCGGGCTCGGTCCGATCCCGGGCTGGTGGAAGTACAGCTACCTGCAGACCCCGCAGCTCATGGACGGGGGCCGGCCGACGCTGCAGCTCCTGCCGTTCTCGCTGGGCGACCACCCCTTCGGGCAGGACCGCGTCGGTCGCGACATGTTCGCGATGACCATGCGCGGGACGCAGATCTCGATGTTCATCATGCTCATGGTCGGCGCGATCGCCGCCATGGTGGGGGTGCTCGTCGGGTCCAGCGCCGGCTTCTTCCGCGGCAAGGTCGAAGCCGTGCTCATGCGGTTCACCGACATGATCATCATCATCCCGGCGCTCATCGCGGCCGCGGTGGTGGCCAACTCGGCCAAGAGCATCTGGGCGCTGGGCCTGTTCCTCGGCCTGGTGTCCTGGACCGGCATGGCCCGCCTCGTGCGCGGTGACTTCCTGACCCTGCGGGAGCGCGAGTTCGTCGACGCGGCCCGGCTGGCCGGGGCGTCGAGCCGCCGGATCATCTTCAAGCACATCCTGCCGAACGCCGTGGGCGTCATCACGGTGAACACGACGCTGCTGATGTCGGCGGCGATCCTCACCGAGACCGCCCTCAGCTACGTGCAGCTCGGGGTGCGGTCGCCCGACGTGTCGCTCGGCCTGCTGATCAGCGCCAACCAGGCGGCGTTCGCCACGCGACCGTGGCTGTTCTGGTGGCCCGGCATCTTCATCGTCATCATCTGCCTGACCATCAACTTCATCGGCGACGGGCTGCGCGACGCGTTCGACCCGCGGCAGAAGAAGTTCGCGCTGCGCCGGGTCAAGGAGACGCGCGAGCGCCCCGACCTGTACGCCCAGCCGACCGCGCGCGGTCCGGTGGCGGCGGGCGGCGCGACGACCGTGGCCTCGGGTGGCATCGTCCAGCCGCTGGACCAGCCGCGCGACATGGGCGAGACCAACGACGACGGTGAGGGCCGGCGGTGACGTCAGGTCAGCGCCACGACCACGACACCGACCGCCGCCGCACCCAGCAGGACGATCGCCGGACGGTTCCACACCGCGACCACCGGGGTCTCGTCCGCGACACCGAGGGCCAGCTGCTCGCTCTCCGCGAGGTGCTCCCACCGCCGGCGCACCATGGCGGCCACCTGGCCGGACGGGGCGCTCGGCAGGTCCCCGATGGCCACGGCCCCGCGCGAGTCACGGGCCAGGCGGGACATGCCGGCCAGCTCCTCGTTGCCGGCCGTGACCACCTGGTGACGGCCCGGCCCGGGCGCCGCCCACGCGCGGTAGCGCCCGTGCGGGGTGACCAGGGTCAGCGAGTACTGGGTCTCGACGTCGATGAGCGCAGCCCACGGGACGTGGATCGTCCGCAGCGGGTTGACCAGCACCACGCCCTCGTCGGTCACGTCGACGCGGGGCCGCCAGAAGGCCAGCCACGCCAGCAGGCCGAGCGTGACCGCGAGCGGCAGCGCCCGGAGCACCGCGGTCCCGCCGTCCTCGAAGCCCCGCGCGGCCGTCAGTCCCGCGACCACCACCCAGGCGGCGATCGTCGACACATATCTGCTGCGCGGCCTGTAGGACAGGTCGCCACTCTCGGCACGCATGCCCGCATGATCTCAGGAGTCACACGATGACCGACACGACCGCCCAGGACGCACCCGTCCTCCAGGTCACCGACCTGTCCATCGACTTCGCCGTGGACAAGAAGTGGATCCCGGCGGCGATCGACGTCAGCTTCGAGGTCCACGCCGGCGAGGTCCTCGCCATCGTGGGGGAGTCGGGCTCGGGCAAGTCCGTCAGCTCGATGGCGCTGCTCGGCCTGCTGCCGAAGAACGCGCGCGTCACGGGCAGCATCAAGCTGCTGGGCCAGGAGATGAGCGAGATGTCGTCGTCCCGGGTCCGGGAGATCCGCGGCAACGAGATCGCGATGATCTTCCAGGAGCCCATGACGGCGCTGAACCCGGTCTACACGATCGGCGCCCAGATCATCGAGGCCCTGCGGCTGCACAACATGATGTCCCCGACGCAGGCCCGGGACCGCGCGCTCGAGCTGCTGACCATGGTGGAGCTGCCGGACCCCGTCAAGGCGTTCAACTCCTACCCGCACCAGCTCTCGGGCGGCCAGCGGCAGCGTGCGATGATCGCGCAGTCGCTGTCCAACGACCCGGTGCTGCTGATCGCCGACGAACCGACGACCGCGCTCGACGTCACGGTGCAGGCCGAGATCCTCGAGCTCATGCGGAACCTGCGCGACCATTTGCGTTCCGCGGTCATCCTCATCACGCACGACATGGGCGTGGTGGCGGACCTGGCGGACCGGATCGCGGTCATGCGTCGCGGTCTGATCGTCGAGACCGGCAGCGCGCGGGAGATCTTCGGCAGCCCGCAGCACCCGTACACCCAGGAGCTGCTCGCGGCGGTCCCGCACCTCGGTGCCGCCGACTCGACGGGCGAGGAGATCGACCTCACCGCCGCGCTCGCCGCGGCCACGGGCAACGAGGACGCCCTCTCGGTCGACGCCGAGGAGCTGGCCCGCCGGGAGGCGGCCAACCGCCGCGCCCTGGAGATCTCGGAGCGTGCGCAGCGGGCGCTCGACGTCGAGGGCACCACCCCGATCCTCCAGCTGGTCGACGTCGCCATCGAGTACCCGAAGCAGGGCCGGATGCCGGCCTTCCGCGCGGTCGAGGGCGCCAACCTGGTCATCCGGCCCGGTGAGGTCGTCGGCCTGGTCGGCGAGTCGGGCTCCGGCAAGACGACCATCGGGCGTGCGGCCGTCGGCCTGCTGCCGGTGGTCGAGGGCACCCTGACGGTCGCGGGCGTCGAGCTGACCAAGCGCGACGCCAAGAAGCTCCGGTCGCTGCGGCGCAAGGTCGGCATGGTCTTCCAGGACCCGTCGTCGTCGCTGAACCCGCGGCTGCCCGTCGGGGAGAGCATCGGCGAGCCGATGTACCTCGCGGGTGTGGCCAAGGGCGACGCGCTGCAGAAGCGGATCGAGGAGCTCCTCGACCAGGTGCAGCTGCCGCGCAGCTACCGCAACCGCTACCCGCACGAGCTGTCGGGCGGGCAGAAGCAGCGCGTCGGCATCGCCCGGGCGATCTCCCTGTCCCCGGAGCTGCTGGTGGCCGACGAGCCGACGTCCGCCCTGGACGTCTCGGTGCAGGCCACCGTCCTCGAGCTGCTCCAGGACCTGCAGTCCCGGCTCAAGTTCGCGTGCCTGTTCGTCACGCACGACCTCGCGGTCGTCGACGTGCTGGCCGACCGCATCGCCGTGATGCGCCGCGGCGTGATCGTCGAGCAGGGCACGCGCGACGCGATCCTGCGCAACCCGCAGGAGGCGTACACGCAGCGGCTCATCGCCGCCGTGCCGCTGCCCGACCCGGACAAGCAGCGCGAGCGCCGCGAGCTGCGCTCGCTCCTGCTCGACAGGTCCTGACCCCGCACGACGCTCGTCCCCGCAGGCCCGGCCGGATCGCTCCGACCGGGCCTGCGTGGCGTCCGCGACCTGGACGAGATGTCCGGCAAGGTTCAGTTGCGGGTGTCATGGGCCGATAGCGCACCCATGGGCGGTTTCGCCCGATGACGGAGTGTGAGCGGAGGTCGTGGTGCGACGCAGGTGGCGTGCGGTAGCGGGGACGGTCGGCGCCCTGGCGCTGCTGGGGGCGTGCACCACGTCGGAGCCGGCGCCCGCGCGGACGGGCACGGTGGTCGTGGCGGTCGCTGCGCCGTTCACCTCGCTCAACGGGGGCACCGCGCAGGGTCGTGCCGCGGGCAGCACCCTGGTGCGGTCGCTCGTGCAGGACGGGTTCGTCTCGCTCGACGAGTCCGGCGCCGCGGTGCCCGACGCGGGCTTCGGCACCGTGGAGAAGGTCGCCGACGCACCCCTGACCGTGCGGTACACGATCGACCCGGCGGCCACCTGGTCCGACGGCACCCCCGTCACGGCTGCCGACCTGCTGCTCGAGTGGGCGGCGCGCAGCGGCCAGCTCGACGACGTCGCGCCCGAGCTCGACGCGCAGGGCGAGGTCGTGAACAACGACGCGCTCGACGCGGGCGTGGCGTTCGCGGCGGCGTCGCCCGCGCTCACCCAGGCTCAGGCCCTGCCGGTGGTGGAGGGCGCGACCCTCACCCTCGTCTACGCGACCCCCGTGCCGGACTGGCAGGTGGCGCTGGACGTCAACCTCCCCGCCCACGTGCTGGGGCAGACGGCCCTGGGGGTGGAGGACGCGGCGGCCGCAGCGGCAGCGGTCACGAAGGCCGTCGTCGACGAGGACAAGGAGGCGCTGCGCTCGGTCTCGGCCGCGTGGCGGAGCGAGTTCGAGGCGGACGCCCTGGCCCAGCACGTGGACCAGGCGGTCTCGACGGGTCCGTACGTCATCGACGCCATCGTCCCGGGCGAGCGCGTCGAGCTGGTCCGCAACGAGCAGTACGCGGGCGCGGCCGGGGCGGTCTACGAGCGCGTGGTCGTGCGCAGCGACCTGGATCCCCTGCAGCAGGCAGAGGCCCTGGCCGCCGGATCGGTCGACGTCGTCGCCCCGGTGGCGACGCCGGACGTGCTCAAGGCGCTGGAGGAGGTCACGGGCGCCGACGTGCGCGCCGGCGGCGACAGCGTCCTGCAGCTCCAGCTCCAGGCAGCGGGTGGGGGAGCGTTCGACCCGGCCACCTACGGCGGCGACGCGGCGGTGGCGTCGACCGTCCGGCGGGCGTTCCTGCTGACGGTCCCGCGGGACGCCGTCGCCGACGTCGTCACGCCGCTGTGGCCGGAGGCGGCCGTCGCGGGGGCTCTGCTGCCGTCCGCAGCACCGTCGGCCGACGACGCCGAAGGGCGGGGCGACGCGGACCTGCCCGCAGCCCGCGCCCTGCTCACCGAGGCCGGGGTGACGGACCCGGTGGTCGTCCGCGTGCTCACCAACACGACCGACCCGCTGCGCGCGCGGATGCTCGTCCTGGTCGGGGAGTCGGCGGCCGAGGCCGGGTTCGAGGTCGAGGAGTACACCGCGACCGGTGGCCTGGGTCCGGACCTGGCGGGCGCGCCCGAGGCCTGGGACGCGGCGCTGGTCCCCGTGCCGCAGGCGGACCTGCCGGTGGAGTCGGTGCTCGCGCGGTGGAGGACGGGGGGCGCGACGAACGTCACCGGCTGGACGGACGCCGCCACCGACGCGGCCGCGGGCGCTCTCGCGCAGACGCTCGACCCGGCAGCCGCCGACGACCAGCTGGCCGCGGTCGCCGCGACCCTGGAGGCCGGGGGTGCCGTGCTGTCGCTCGTGCGGCAGCCGGTCGTCGTCGCCACCCGCGGATCCGCCGCGCCCACCGCGGGCAGCACGCCGGCCGCTCCCGACGTCGCGCCGCTGCAGCTCGGGCGGGCCGACCTGACGTCGTGGTGGGCCTGGGCGCGCGCCGCGGGCTGACGTGGGTCTGATCACCTTCTGACGCGGCACGACGGGGAGGCAGGTAAGATTGGATGGCGCGGCCGACGACTCGACGCGCTCCCCACCTTCTGAGATGAGTTCCCCATGTCTGAGCCCACGACTGCGCCGAGGACGTCCGCCGGCACGAGCGTGCGTGCCGACCTGCGCAACGTCGCCATCGTCGCCCACGTCGACCACGGCAAGACGACCCTCGTCGACGCCATGCTCTGGCAGTCCGGCTCGTTCGGCTCGCACGCCCACGTCGACGAGCGCGCCATGGACTCCGGCGACCTGGAGCGCGAGAAGGGGATCACGATCCTCGCCAAGAACACGGCGATCCGGTACACGGGCCCCGCGGCGGCCGAGATCGGCGAGCCCGGCGGCGTCACCATCAACGTCATCGACACCCCCGGCCACGCCGACTTCGGCGGTGAGGTCGAGCGCGGCCTGTCCATGGTCGACGGCGTCGTCCTGCTGGTCGACGCGTCCGAGGGTCCGCTGCCCCAGACGCGCTTCGTGCTCCGCAAGGCGCTCGTCGCCAAGCTGCCCGTGATCCTCGTCGTGAACAAGACCGACCGTCCCGACGCCCGGATCACCGACGTCGTGCACGAGGCGACCGACCTGTTGCTGGGCCTGGCGTCGGACCTGCACGAGGACGTCCCGGACCTGGACCTCGACGCGATCCTCGACGTCCCCGTCGTGTTCGCCGCCGCCAAGGCCGGCCGTGCCTCGCTGAACCAGCCCGCCGACGGTGGCCTGCCGGACTCGGAGAACCTCGAGCCGCTGTTCAAGACCATCCTCGAGCGCATCCCGGCACCCACCTACACCGAGGGCGCGCCGCTGCAGGCGCACGTCACCAACCTCGACGCGTCGCCGTTCCTCGGTCGCCTCGCCCTGCTCCGGGTCTTCAACGGCACGATCCGCAAGGGTCAGACCGTCGCGTGGGCCCGCGCGGACGGCACCCTGCAGAACGTGAAGATCACCGAGCTGCTGGAGACCAAGGCACTCGACCGCGTCAGCACGGACTCCGCCGGGCCCGGGGACATCGTCGCCGTCGCCGGCATCGAGAACATCACCATCGGCGAGACGCTGACCGACCCCGACGACCCGCGCCCGCTGCCGCTCATCACGGTGGACGACCCCGCGATCTCCATGACCATCGGGATCAACACGTCCCCGTTGGCCGGTCGCGGCGGCAAGGGTCGCAAGGTCACCGCCCGCCAGGTCAAGGACCGGCTCGACAAGGAGCTCGTCGGCAACGTCTCGCTCCGCGTGCTGCCCACCGAGCGTCCCGACGCCTGGGAGGTCCAGGGCCGCGGCGAGCTGGCGCTGGCCATCCTGGTCGAGCAGATGCGCCGCGAGGGCTTCGAGCTGACGGTCGGCAAGCCGCAGGTGGTCACCAAGAAGGTCGACGGCCACGTGCACGAGCCGGTCGAGCGCATGACCATCGACGTCCCCGAGGAGTACCTCGGCGCCGTGACGCAGCTGCTCGCGCAGCGCAAGGGCCGCATGGAGACCATGTCGAACCACGGCACCGGCTGGGTCCGCATGGAGTTCCTGGTCCCGGCGCGCGGGCTCATCGGCTTCCGCACGCGGTTCCTGACCGACACCCGCGGCACCGGCATCGCGTCGTCCATCGCCGACGGCTACGAGCCGTGGGCCGGCCCGATCGACACCCGCGTCAACGGCTCGCTCGTCGCCGACCGCGCCGGTGCGGTCACGCCGTTCGCCATGATCAACCTGCAGGACCGCGGCTCGTTCTTCGTCGAGGCCACGCAGGAGGTCTACGAGGGCCAGATCGTCGGTGAGAACTCGCGCAACGAGGACATGGACGTGAACATCACCAAGGAGAAGAAGCTCACCAACATGCGCTCCGCGGCGGCGGACAACTTCGAGAACATCATCCCGCCGCGCAAGCTCACGCTGGAGGAGTCCCTCGAGTTCGCCCGCGAGGACGAGTGCGTCGAGGTGACGCCGGACATCGTGCGGATCCGCAAGGTGGTGCTCGACCAGACCGAGCGCGCGCGCATCACCGCCCGCTCGAAGCGTTCCTGATCCCTGCGTGACGCCGATGCCCGGCGGCCTCCTGGCGGTGCACGCGCACCCCGACGACGAGACGCTGTCGACGGGCGCGCTGCTCGCCACCTGGGCGGCCGCCGGGCGTCCGGTGACGGTGGTGACCTGCACGCGCGGTGAGCGCGGCGAGGTCATCGGCACCCGGCTGGCGCACCTCGAGGGCCACGGACCGGCGCTCGCCGCGCACCGGGACCGTGAGCTCGGTCGAGCGTTGGCCGCGCTCGGGGTGCGGGACCGCGGGTACCTGGACACGCTGCCCGGGAGCACCAGCACCCGGTTCGAGGACTCCGGCATGGAGTGGGTGGGCACCGGCCGGGCCGGCAGCCCCGACGAGATCCCGCCGGGCGCGTTCGTCGCCGCGGGCCTCGAGGAGGCCGCCGAGCGGCTCGCTCGCGTGATCCGTGCCCGGCGCCCCGACGTCGTCGTCACCTACGAGCCCGACGGCGGGTACGGGCACCCCGACCACGTCCGCGCGCACGAGGTCACGCAGTGGGCGGTCACGTTCGCGGCATCGGGACCGGACGACGACCGCCCCGCGTTCGCGGTCCCGGTCGTGCTCTGGGCGGCCCAGGGTCGCCTGGCGCTGCGGCGCGGGCTGCAGGCGCTGCGCGGCGACGCGGTGCTCGCCGCGCTGGGCTCCTTGCGCGCCGGTCTGGAGCTGCCCGACCCCACCGCCGAGCTGCCGTCCGTGGCCGTCCCGGACGACGAGCTGGACCTCGCGGTGGACGTGCTGCCCGTCCGCGACCGCGTGCTCGGTGCCCTGCGCGCGCACGTCACGCAGGTGCAGGCGGTGCGGGCCATCGACGACGAGCCGGCGCTCGTCGCCTGCTACGCCCTGAGCAACCGCGCCCTCGCGCCGATGCTTCCCACGGAGACCTACCGGCGCGGCACCGGCGGCTCGGGCGAGGACATCGTCTGGCCCGTCGGTGTGCGCCCGGTAGCCTGACGCGCGTGCAACCCCTCTCCGCCGGCCAGATCGGGTCGCTCGCCCTGACGCTCGTCCTCGGCGTCGTGGCCGGGACCCTGGGCACGGTGCTGCACCGCAGCGTCCCGCCCTGGGGCGTCGTCCTCTGCCTCGCGCTGGCGTTCGTCGCCGGCGTCACCTCGCGCGCCTTCGCCGGTCTCGCCGCGGTCGGCACGTTCGCCCTCGGCCTGGTGGCCGCGGTCCAGCTGCTGTCCCAGGGCGGTCCCGGTGGCGACTTCCTCGTGCCGGCCGGTGAGGCCGTCGGCTGGGTCTGGGTGCTCGGGTCGATCGTGCTGACGATCCTGGTGGCGGTGCTGCCGGGCCGGCTGTTCGACGACCGGCCGCGTCCCCGGTCCGCACCGGTGGCGGTCGAGCGTGACGGGACGGACGCGGCGCCGTGAACGACGCCGTCGCGCCCGAGGAGTTCCGCTCGGCGGTCGGACGCCTCCCCGCGGGCGTCGCGGTGGTCACCCTCCGGTGGCGGGGGACCCTGCACGCGATGACCGCCAGCGCGATCACGTCGGTCTCCCTCGAGCCGCCGATGCTGCTGTTCTGCGTGCACACCGACGCCCGGTTCCGGGACGCCCTGGACGCCGTGGACACCTGGTCCGTGAGCGTCCTGGCCGACGACCAGGGCCACACCGCCGACTGGCTCGCCTCCCCGGGACGCCCCGCGATCGAGCAGCTCGCCCGCGTCCCGCACCGGGCCGCCCCCGTCGCGGACGCCGTGTGGGTGGACGGCGCGGCGGCGTGGTTCGACTGCCGGACTGAGTCCGTGCACCGTGCGGGGGACCACGACATCGTCGTCGGCTCCGTCCTCGCAGCCTCCCAGGGCGCCGCCGACACCGGCGGCCTGGTGCACCTGCGCGGACGGCTCCGCCCGGTCCGCTGACGCCTCCCCAGTGACGGGTCTCGGCGCGCGTGTCTGAACCAGCCGCTCGTGGGGCACGAGTGCTCAGAGGGTTCCGTGGGAGACGTCCTGCGTCCCTCCTGTCACACCAGCACCATGAGCGGTTGGCGAGGACACGCGGCGGACCTCCCTGGTCCTGGGTCGAAGAGGTGGCGCCTACCGCCGGGTGAGAACGGCCCCGTCGCGCAGTGGCGCGAGCACGACGCTGCGCCCAGACACGTAGACTCGCGCGGACGCGTTGTGCGTGCGTGGGAGCAGCGGGGGAGCAGGATGAGTAACGGCACCGAGCGCGACGAGCCCGGACAGCCCAGCGAGGGCAGCCCGCAAGGCTCGGCGTCCGCGGGGACCGCCCGTCAGTCGTCGGACCCGGTCTGGCCGGTGTGGGGTGGCGCCGAGGCGACGCCCCCGCCCGAGTCTGAGGTCTCCGACGACGAGGCCGGTGTGCCGGAGCCCGCCGACGAGTCGCTGCCGGAGCCCGCCGACGAGTCGCTGCCGGAGCCCGACGGCGAGGGTGTCGTGCTGGAGTCGGGCGACGAGACCGACGTGCCCGGGCCGGGCGACCCGGCGGCCGCCGCACCGGACGAGTCGACCGACGGCGTCCCTGCCGTCGATGACGAGCAGCCCGGCGTGCCTGCCGGTGACGACGTTGCGCCCGACGAGACCGGTGACGAAGCCCTGGCTCCGGCGACGGAAGGTGACGAGACGCCCCTCGACGACCGGGTCGCCGTCGAGACGTCGGTCGAGGAGCTTCCGAGCGACGCCGTGCCCGGAGACCCGGACGCGCCCGCCGATCAGCCGGACGCCACGGCGACGCTCGCCGCCGACGAGGCGATCACTAGCGAGCCGGATGTGGACCGGCCCGACGCCAGCAGCGGCGCCGACGCCGACGCCGACGCCGCCGATGCTGGCGGAGCGGTTGACGATGCCCTCGTCGACGGCGATGTTGCTGCGGTCGACGCCCCCACAGCCGATGCTGACGGCGATGCTGCGCGCGTCGATGCCCGCGCAGCCGACGACGACGCCGTCGGTGCCCAGGAGGCCGTCGTCGACCCGATCGCTACCGCCGACGATGATTCCGACCGTGCCGCCCGTGAGCCGGGTGCCGATGCGGCTCTCGCCGACACCGGCCGGGCCGCAACTGAGCCCGACGCCGGTGACGACCCGGCCGCCGACGCGTCGGTCGGGGCGACAGCCGTGGACCGGGTCGCTGAGGGCGGCTCGGACATCGGTCGGCCGGATGGTGACGAGCCGACGGCAGAGGACGCGTCCTCGGCCGCGACCGCCGTCGATGACGGTCATGCGGGCGTGACCGCTGTGGACGACCCCGCTTCGGACGAGACCGCTCTGGACGACGTCCCTGCGGACGAGACTGCTGCGGACGACGTCCCTGCGAACGTCACTGCTGTGGACGACGTCCCTGCGAACGTCACTGCTGTGGAGGACGTCCCTGCGGACGAGACTGCCTCCGACGTGGCTGCGGCGAACCTGCCTGCGGCGAACGTGGCTGCGGCGAACATGGCTGCGGTAGGCGAGAAGGCGGAGGAGGTCGAGCCCGCCGACGCGAGCGCTGAGGGCGAGCCCGTCGCGGACGAGCCTGACACCGACCCCGCTGCCGCGGCCGTCGCGACGGCTGGACCGGCCGCCACCGCCGCGGTCGCCAGCGCGCCCGCACCGACGCCCCCCGCACCGAAGG
>NZ_CAURTV010000024.1:0-40220 GCF_963527515.1 uncultured Cellulomonas sp.
CAGCTGGACCGCGCCCAGGTGCACGGCACGGCCGCCGCGGAACGGCTCACCGCCGAGCTCGTCGCCGCCCCCGCCGTCCCGCTGGCGGACGTGCTGGCGCCGCAGACGACGTTCTCCGGCGACCTCGTGGGCCGCAAGGTGTCCGTCACCGGGACCTACGACGCCGGCGGACAGCTGCTGGTCACGGGCCGCGCGCACGACGGCGCCACAGGCCTCCTCGTGCTCACGCCGCTGCGGACCACCGACGACGCCGTGCTCCCCGTGGTCCGGGGCTGGGTGGCCGATCCGACCGATGCCGACACGCCCCCGAGCGGGACGGTGGAGGTGACCGGGTACCTGCAGGCGTCGGAGCAGGCGGGCACCGGGGTGGCCGACGGGCGCACGGACGCGATCAGCTCCGCCGAGCTGCTCAACTCCTGGGGCGGCCCGATCTACACCGGGTACGTGGTGATGTCGTCCTCGGACCCCGCGCAGGCCGGGACCGTGGCGCTGCTCGACCCGCCGACCAAGCCCGGTGCGGGGCTGAACATCCAGAACCTCGCCTACGCCGCGCAGTGGTGGATCTTCGGCGCGTTCGCGGTGCTGCTGTGGCTGCGCCTGGTGCGCGACGAGGCGCGCGGCGCGACGGGGGAGCCGAGCACCCCAGGACTGTGAACGAACCGGCCCGGTAGCGGCCGGTTCCTGCACTGTCCCGTGCGTCAGGCCGGCGGTGGGCGGCGCCGCAGCTGCTTGACCGCGCGCCGCTTCTGCTCGCCCTGCACGCGGCGCACCTGCGAGCCGCGGCTCGGACGGGTCGCCCGCCGGGTGGGTCCCGGGGGAGCGAGGGCGTCGTCGAGCAGCGCGTGCACCCGGGTGAGCGCCGCCTCCCGGTTGCGCAGCTGCGACCGGTACTCCTGGGCGCTCAGGGTCAGCAGCGAACCGCGCAGGCGCCCCGCCAGCCGGGCCAGGACCCGGTCCTGCTGGGTGGGGCTGGTCCACGGGACCCGGCTCAGGTCCACCGTCAGCTCGACGCGGGAGTCGGTGGTGTTGACCGACTGACCGCCCGGGCCGCTGGACCGGGAGAAGCGCCACGCGAGGGCGTCGTCGGGTATGACGACACCCCCGCGCAGCACCAGCGGACCGTTCATGTCAGTCGTGCTGCCACGAGTGCCACAGCGCGGCGTACTCGCCGCCGGCGGCGACCAGCTCGTCGTGCGGGCCGATCTCCACGATCCGGCCGCCGTCGACCACCGCCACCCGGTCCGCGTCGTGCGCGGTGTGCAGCCGGTGCGCGATGGCGACGACCGTCCGGCCCGCGAGCACGGCCGACAGCGAGCGCTCGAGGTGCCGGGCCGCTCGCGGGTCCATGAGCGAGGTGGCCTCGTCGAGCACCAGCGTGTGCGGGTCGAGGAGCACCAACCGGGCCAGCGCGATCTGCTGCGCCTGGGCGGGCGTGAGCGGGGCGCCGCCGGAGCCGACCTCGGTCTGGAGACCGTCGGGCAGCGCCTGCACCCACTCCCACGCGTCGACCGCGCGCAGCGCACGCTCGAGCGCTGCCGCGTCCGCGTCCACCTGGGCGAGCCGCAGGTTGTCGGCGACGGAGCCGACGAACACGTGGTGCTCCTGGGTGACCAGGGCGACGTGCCCGCGCAGCTCCTCCAGCGGCAGGTCGATCAGCGGCACGCCGCCGACCGTGACGGTGCCGCCGGTGGGCGGGTGGATGCCGGCCAGCATGCGACCGAGCGTCGACTTGCCGGCACCCGACGGGCCGACCACGGCCAGCCGCTCCCCGGCGGCCAGGTCGAGGTCGATGCCGTGCAGCACGTTGTGCCCCTCGCGGTACGCGTACGTCAGGTCCCGGGCAGCGATGTCCTCGTCGACCGGGGTGCCCGCGCGGGACTGCCGGTCCGGCTCGACCAGCTGGACGCCGACGATCCGGGCGAGCGACGTGGCGGCCACCTGGATCTCGTCGATCCAGAAGATCAGCTCCCAGACGGGGCCGGTGACCTGGTAGGTGTACAGGACGATCGTCGCGACCACACCGACCGTCACGTAGTCCTGCGCCGCCAGGTAGCCGCCCCAGAGCAGCACCGCGGCGGGCGCCAGGACGAACGCGGCGTCGATGCCCGGGAACAGGATCGTGCGCAGCCGCAGCGTGGCCTTCTCCGCCGCGAACGCCTCCCGCAGGTCGTCGTCCACGCGGTCCTGGCGGCGCCGGCCGAGGCGCAGGGCGTCGACCGTGCGGGCGCCCTCCACCGACTCCGTGATCGTCCCGTTGAGCACCGCGTAGGACGCCGACTCGCGCTGGTAGGCCGGCGTCGCGCGCTTGAGGTACCACCGCACGATGAGCAGCAGCGAGGGGACGCCGACGAACATCGCGATCGAGACGACCGGCGAGAGCACGACACACGCCACGATGGTCAGCGAGATGCTCACCACCGCGACGATCACGCGCGGCACCCCGAACCGCACCGCGTGCTGGAGCTTGTTCACGTCGTTGGTGGTGCGGGCCACCAGGTCACCCGTGCCGGCACGCTCCACGACCGACAGCGGCAGCGCGGTGACCTTCTCGATGAACTCCTCGCGCAGCTCGGCGAACACCTCCTCGCCGAACACCATGGACGCGCGCTGCGCGAACCGGATGAGCACCGTCTGGACCAGCACGGCCCCCGCGCCGACGGCGATCAGGGTGTTGACGTAGCCGACGGTCGTGCCGTCGTTGACCGCGTCGATCAGCCGGCCGAGCAGCCACGGACCGGCCAGGCCCGCCGTCGCGGCCAGCGTGTGCAGGACCGCGATGAACGTCAGCGGGCGACGGTGCTTGCGGAACAGCAGGCCCGTGTAGGCCCGGACCGTCGCCGAGTCGGCGATGGGGAGCTTCATGTCGGGTCTCCTGCGCTCTTGGCGGCCGACTGCGCGGCCATCAGCTCGTGGTGGAGGCGCTCGTCGTCGGCGAGCGCCTCGACGGTGCGGTTCTCCAAGGACTCCTCGTCCATGTGCCGTCCGACGACGGCGCGGTAGGCGCGGGCCACCTCGAGGTCGCCACCGCCGTGCACGAGGAGCGCGTCGTGCGTGCCGCGGGCGACGACGACGCCGTCCTGCACGAACGCGACCTCGTCCACGTGGTCGAGCACCAGCGGGCTGGCCGTCACGACGAGCGTGGTCCGACCGCGCCGCACGTCCGCCAGCCGCGCCGCGATCCGCGCCTCGGTGTGGGCGTCGACCGCGCTGGTCGGCTCCACGAGGACGAGGATCTCCGGGTCGATGAGCAGGGCACGGGCGAGCGCGACGCGCTGCCGCTGCCCGCCGGACAGCGACCGGCCCTTCTCGGGCAGCTCGCCGTCGAGCCCGTCGGGCACCGAGTCGAGCACGTCCTGCGCGTCCGCCGTGGCGAGGACCCGCAGCAGCTCGTCCTGGTCCGCCGAGCCGCGCACGTCCAGCTCCTGGGCAAGCAGGCCCGAGAACAGGTGCGGCGTGGCCTCGGCCACCACGATGCGCTCGCGGACCACGTCCTTGTCCAGGTCGGCCATGAGCACGCCGCCGAGGCGCACCGGGGTGTCCCGCTCCGCCTCGTCGTCGAACCGGCCGAGCCGTGTCGCGATGCGCGCGGTCTCATCGGGGTCGACGCTCACCAGGGCGAGCACGCGGCCGGGCTCGAGGTGGAGGCCGCTCGCCTCGTCGACGAGCGAGGCGTGCGGGTCGGGGGCGTCCGCGGTCCCGGCGGTCGCACCCGTGGCGGGCACCACCTGCAGGACCTTGACCACCTTGGTCGCACCGATGTGGGCGCGCGTCGCTCCCTGCAGCATCTGCGTCGCGTTCTGCACCGGCCACGACAGGAAGGCCGCGAAGCCGTAGGTGGACACCAGCTGGCCGGGCGTGATGGTCCCGGTCAGCGCCATGTGCGCGCCCAGCCAGATGAGCGTGACGGTGAAGGCGCCGGGCAGCAGCACCTGCAGCGCGTCCAGCACCGACTGCGTCCGGGCCACCTCGACCCCGCGGCGCCGCGTCTCCTGCGACTGCGCGCGGTAGCGGCCGGTGAAGACCTCCTCGCCGCCGATGCCCCGCAGGATGCGCAGACCCGAGACGGTGTCCGAGCCGAGCGTCGTCAGCCGGCCCGACGCCTCGCGCTGCGCCGCCTGTCGGCGGGACAGCGGCTTGACCAGCAGGCCCAGGATGGCGGCCACGGTGGGCAGGCCGAGGACGACGACGAGCCCCAGCGGGACGGAGACGCGCAACATGAGCGCCGCGACGATCCCGTAGGCCACGAGGCTGCCGAGGAAGTGGCCGGCCATCGCGAAGACCTCGCCGATGCGCAGCGCGTCGTTGGCGACGGCCGAGACGACCTCGCCCGTCGGCAGCTCCTCGGTGATGGTGTGCCCGGACCGGGAGACCGTCCGGCCGACCAGCTGCGAGGAGGTGAACGCCGCCCGGAGCCAGTTGTTCACGTCGTAGCGGTGCCCGATGGCCGACGCGGTGAGGATGACCGCGCCGAGCGCCAGCAGGGTTCCGCACGCGCGCCACAGCTCGGGGCCGAACCCGCTGGTGAGGCCACCGTCGATCGCTCGGCCGACGACGTACGGGGTGAACGCCTGCGCCGCGAACATCGCGATGCCGAGGCCGACCGAGGTCAGGAGGATCCCCCACTGCCGGCGGGCGAGCCACCAGAGCAGCGCGGCAGGCCCGCTCAGAGGCGGGGTACCGGGGTCGTCGAGGGGGAGGGAGCGCACGGGGAGCCACGTTACGTGTGGGTACTGACAGGGATCGAACCGTTTTCCGTGGCGCCGGACACAGCCCGGACGCACGGCCGGACGGGCACCGCGCGCCGACTACCCTGAGGGCGTGACGCAGACGCCCGACCCGGCCGCCACCACCCACCGTCCCGTGCTCGTCGTGGACTTCGGCGCGCAGTACGCGCAGCTGATCGCCCGACGGGTCCGCGAGGCCAACGTGTACTCCGAGATCGTGCCGCACACGGCGTCGGTCGCGGACCTGCTGGCCAAGGATCCGGCGGCGATCATCCTGTCCGGTGGACCGGCGTCGGTGTACGCCACGGGTGCCCCGTTCGTCGACCCGGCGCTGTTCGAGGCCGGCGTGCCGGTGCTCGGCATCTGCTACGGCTTCCAGGCCATGGCGGCGGCGCTCGGCGGGACGGTCGCGCAGACCGGCCAGCGCGAGTACGGCGGGACGGCCGTCGAGGTCACGTCCGCCGGGACGGTGCTGGCCGGCAGCCCGGACGCGCAGACCGTCTGGATGAGCCACGGCGACGCCGTGCACGCCGCGCCCGACGGCTTCGAGGTGCTGGCCACGTCGGCGGGCAGCCCCGTCGCCGCGTTCGAGGACCGCGCCCGTCGCCTCTACGGCGTGCAGTGGCACCCGGAGGTCAAGCACTCGCCGCTGGGGCAGAGGGCGCTCGAGAACTTCCTCTACGAGGGCGCGGGCCTGGCGCCCGACTGGAACGCCGGCAACGTCGTCGCCGAGCAGGTAGAGAAGATCCGCGCCCAGGTGGGTGACGCCCGCGTCATCTGCGGGCTCTCCGGCGGGGTCGACTCGTCGGTCGCCGCAGCGCTCGTGCAGAAGGCCGTGGGCAGCCAGCTCACGTGCGTGTTCGTCGACCACGGGCTGCTGCGCTCGGGCGAGGCCGAGCAGGTGGAGAAGGACTTCGTCGCCGCCACCGGCGTCCAGCTCAAGGTCGTCGACGCCCGCGAGCGGTTCTTGCACGCCCTGGCCGGGCACACCGACCCGGAGACCAAGCGCAAGATCATCGGGCGCGAGTTCATCCGGGTGTTCGAGGACGCCGCCCGCGAGGTCGTGGCCGAGGCAGGTGGGCTCGACGAGGTGAAGTTCCTCGTGCAGGGCACGCTCTACCCGGACGTCGTCGAGTCCGGCGGGGGCGAGGGCGCGGCCAACATCAAGTCGCACCACAACGTGGGCGGCCTGCCCGACGACCTGCAGTTCGCGCTGGTCGAGCCCCTGCGCACCCTGTTCAAGGACGAGGTCCGCGCGGTCGGCCTGGAGCTCGGCGTGCCCGAGGGCATCGTGTGGCGCCAGCCGTTCCCGGGCCCCGGGCTCGGCATCCGCATCATCGGCGAGGTCACGGCCGAGCGTCTCGACATCCTGCGCGCGGCCGACGCCATCGCCCGCGAGGAGCTGACCCGCGCCGGCCTGGACCGCGACATCTGGCAGTGCCCCGTGGTGCTGCTCGCGGACGTGCGCTCGGTGGGCGTGCAGGGCGACGGGCGGACCTACGGGCACCCGGTCGTGCTCCGCCCGGTCTCGTCGGAGGACGCGATGACCGCGGACTGGACCCGCGTCCCGTACGACGTGCTGGCCACGATCTCCACCCGGATCACCAACGAGGTGCCCGAGGTCAACCGCGTCGTGCTCGACGTGACGAGCAAGCCGCCGGCCACGATCGAGTGGGAGTGACACCGTGACCGAGACCCCGACCGCGACGGACGCGGACCGCTGGGTGCGCAAGGCGACGGGGGCGATGACGCGCTACCGGGTGCTCGCCTGGATCACCGGCTCGATGCTCCTGCTGCTCTGCGTCGAGCTCGTCCTCAAGTACGTCGTGCACGCCGCCGGCGTCGACGCGGCGGGCACCCCGAACCCGGTGCTCGGCTCGTGGATCGCGTACGCGCACGGCTGGATCTACGTCGTGTACCTGGTCACCGTGTTCGACCTCTGGTCCACCATGCGGTGGCGGCTGGGGCGGCTGGCGACGATGGCGGCGGCCGGCGTGGTGCCCGTGATGTCGTTCGTGCTCGAGCGGAAGGTGCACACGCAGGCGACGGCCCGCATCGAGGCCGCCGGTGCCGCACGCGGGTGAGATGTTCCGGATCGTGGACGCTCGTCCGGTTCGCGCCGTTACGGTGAGCGCGTGCTGATCGTCCACGTCTCCGACTGCTACGCACCGCGGACCGGGGGCATCGAGTCGCAGGTGGGTGACCTCGCCGCGCGGCAGGCTGCCGGAGGCCACGAGGTGCACGTCCTGACGGCGACCGTCGGTGTCGGTGGCGAGCGCGGGGGTGTCGTCGACGTCGAGCACGGGGTGCACGTGCACCGGCTGGGCGCGCGGCTGCCGTTCGACCTCCCGGTGAACCCGGTGGGCCCCCGGCTGCTGCGCGACGCCTACGACGCGCTGCGGCCCGACGTCGTCCACGTGCACGCCGGGGTGCTCTCCCCGTTCGCGTACGACGGCGCCCGGATCGCGCTGGACGCGGGCCTGCCGACGGCGATCACGTGGCACTGCATGCTCGACGGTGTGGTCGGTGCCCTGCGCACGGTCGTGAGCCGCACCGGCTGGCAGCGCACCCCCGCGGCGCTCAGTGCGGTCAGCCACGCCGCCGCTGCACGCGTCCGCGAGGTGTTCGGCGCCGAGGTCTCCGTCATGCCCAACGGGATCGACCTGGAGCTGTGGGCGCCGCGGAGCCTGTCCGAGGGGCGGGGGCGCCCCGGCGAGCACGGCCCGCTCCGGCTGGTGTCCACCATGCGGCTGGCGCCGCGCAAGCGCGCGGTGCCCCTGGTCGAGCTGGTCGGGCAGGCTGCCCGACGACTGCCGCCGGACCGGGTGCACCTGTCGATCATCGGGTCCGGCCCCACGCAGGGACGGGTGGCGTCCGCCATCGCGGGGCAGGGTCTGCAGCACGTGGTGGAGCTGCGCGGCCGGCTCACGCGGCCCCAGGTCCGTGCCGCGTACGCCGACGCCGAGGTGTTCCTGGCGCCCGCGGAGCTCGAGGCGTTCGGGATCGCCGCCCTCGAGGCGCGCACGGCCGGCCTGGCCGTGGTGGCCCGGCGCGGCACGGGGATCGCCGAGTTCGTCCAGGACGGCGTCGACGGGCTGCTCGTCGCGGACGACAGCGAGATGACCGAGGCCGTGGTCCAGCTCGCCCGGGACAGCCGGCTCCTCGACGGGATGCTGATCCACAACCGCGCGGTGCGACCCCGGTTCGGGTGGGACGACGTGCTCGGCGCGGCGGAGGCGGAGTACGCCCGGGCCCGCACGCTCGCCGTCGTGTAGCTTCCGCCGATTCGTCCGACTGGTCCCCTAGAGTCGGTCGGGTGGGACGGTTCTGCCAGGGGCCGCACCGGCTCGCCTGCCCGTCCTGCGTGGTTCAGGAGAGGGAGACATGACGACGACAACGGGAAGCACGCGGTCGATCCGCACGGTAGGGCTGCTGACCATCATCCTGGGGATCATCTTCATCATCGCCGGCGGCGTCACCTGGGGCGCCGTGGCCAGCAACCTCGCCGCCGAGGACATCACGGTCTCCGACGACGCGCAGGCCTTCGGTGGCCAGCTGGTCGACACCCCGTGGGAGGCCTGGTTCCAGGCGGACATCATCAACACCCATGCCCTGGCGGCGACGGACGGGCAGACCTACGCGCAGCTGGAGCAGGACGACGAGCGGCGCGGCACGGTGATGACCGCCTCGTTCCTGCGCGCGTCGCTCTTCACGTCGGTCGTGGCGTTCGGCATCGCGGTGCTGGTCGTCGGCATCGGGGTGGTCTTCCTCCTGGTCGGCTGGGCCCTGCGCAAGATCGCGTCCGTGGTCGGTGCCCCGTACGCGGAGCGCTCCTCGGTCTCGCCGGACCCGGTGGTCTGACCGCACGACTCCCAACGCACGACGACGTCCGAGCGACCGCGGTCCCTCCACCGGGTTGCTCGGACGTCGTCGTGCCTGGGGGTGTCAGCGGCGGGCGTTGCGCGCCCCGCTGAAGATCGAGCCCAGCAGCAGCGCCACACCGGCGGCCGCGAGGAGCACGATCATGGCCAGCTGGACGTCGATCTGGACGCCCCCGGCCCACGCCAGCAGGCCGACGCCGATCGCCGCGATGACCAGTCCCCACACCACCGTGCCCATGCGGAGCCGACGGGGCGGGGCGGCCGGGACCGGCGCCTCCGCGTCGGCCGTGGAGACCGGGTCCGGCCGATCCGTCGGGGTGTACAGGTCGCCGATCGGTGACGTGTACGCGGGGGTCGTCGGCAGCGGCCGGGTCTCGTCCGCGGCCGGCTCCGGGTCGGTGACCGGGAGTGCCGCGGTCTTGTCGGCGCTCGCCGACGTCTTCTCGGGGTCGGTGACCGGCAGGGCGAGGGTCTCGTCCGGGTCGCGGGGGGTCGGGTCGGGGGACATCAGTTCTCCTCGATGATCGAGACGCTGCCGGCGCCGACCTGCACGCTCAGTGCGAGCTGCGGGCCGTCGGGACCGACGTCGTCGGTGGTGAAGGTGCGCGGGTCGAGGCCCACGCCGTCGACCTGGACGCTCTGCCCGTCGACCTCCCAGCTGATGGTGCCGGCGCCGGCCTCGACGTCGGCGGTGACCGTCGCGTCCGCGGGCACCACGACGGTGAGGTCACCGGCCGCCAGCGAGACGGGGATCTCGAGGGTGCGGCCGGTGGTCGGCAGCTCGCTGAGGTCCACGGTCGTGTCGCCGAAGCCCATGGAGTAGCCCTCCGCGGCCTCCGTGCGGTCGGTGACCAGCACCGCTCCGTCGACGGCGAAGTCGTGGCGGGAGTCGGGCGACCAGGCCCAGCTGGTGTGCTCCGCGGCGCCGATGGGCAGCGCGACGAGGATGCCGAGCACCGCCAGGCCGGCGAGGCCGCCGCTGGTCCGTCCCCGCAGGCCGGCGACGATGATCCCGAGACCGGCGAGGACGACGCCGACGCCGAGGGCGGTGAGCGCGACGGGTCCGGTGAAGTCGCCCTGTCGCTGGGCGATCAGCAGGATCGCGAGGCTCAGCAGGCTGAGCCCGACGACGACGCCGACGGTCGCGACGCCGACCCCGGGGGTGCGCGGACGCGGCGGGCTGACGGGACGCGGAGGGCGGGGAGGCTGCGCTGGGCGTGGTGCGGTCCACGCCGGGGCCGGGGCGGGCGGGGCGCCGTAGACCGGTGCCGAGACCGGGGGAGCGGCGGGCGCCTGGGTGTAGCCGGAGGTGGCTGCGGGGCCGGGCGCGGGCGGGTAGGTCGCGGCGGGCGACGACGGGTAGGTCGCCGCGGGCGACGGCTGTCCGTAGGGGACGTAGGGGACGTAGGGGGCGCTGGGCGGCCGCGGTCGGGTCTGCTGGTTGGACACGATCGCGATGAGCGTGACGATGCCGCCGACGAACGTGAGCCACAGGAGACCCTGCACCCAGCCGGGCGGACCCCAGAAGAAGAACCAGCTGTCACCGCGGCCGAGGCCGACGATCACGAACGCCAGGGCACCCAGCAGCGCGATGTCGAAACGCCCGAGGATCATCTCCTCCAGGTGGATGCGGCCGTCGCGGCGCTCGGGAAGCAGCGCCCAGGCGACGCCGTAGGCCACCAGGCCGATGCCGCCGAGCAGGAGCGTCGCGACGAAGATGCCGCGGACCAGCAGCGGGTCGATGCCGAAGCGGTCGCCGAGGCCGGCGCTGACGCCGCCGATCCAGCGGTCGTCGGAGCGCGTGATGCCGAACCGCCGCACGCTGGAGAAGAAGCTGTTCGACGCCTGCCCGGGAGCCGGGGTCGAGATGGGGTCCGGCGCGGAGGTGCCCGGCGCCGGGTCGGGTCCGGCGGTGCCGGCGGGAGAGCTCGTGTCCATGTCTCGATCCTGGCCCGCCCGCAGGTCGTGCGGCATCGGGTGCTCCCCTGACCGCACCCTGAACCTGGCGTCGGCAACCCCTGAACCGACCCCGGTCCCGACCCCGGGAGGCCTCCGGGCATGTGACGATCGGTGCGTGCACCCGTCCGAGGCAGTCCCCGCGCCGCGCCGCCGGCTCCCCCTGCGCCGGCCGGCGCGCGGGCGCTGGTTCGGTGGCGTCGCGCTCGGGCTCGCCGCGCACCTCGAGCTGCCCGTCGGCCTGGTGCGGCTCGCGTTCCTGGTGCTCACCCCGGTGGCCGGCATCGGCCCGGTGCTCTACGTGTTCTGGTGGCTGGCCGTCCCCACGGGGGACCCGGTGGACGCGGCGCAGGTGTCGCGGCCGAGCGCCCTGACCCGGCTGGCCCGCCGGCAGGCCGTCATCGAGCCCGGGCGACGACTGCCGGTCACGGACATCGCCATCGGCGCGGTGCTGGTGGTCGCCGCCGTCCTGCTCGTCGCGGTCCGCAACGGCGCGGACGTGCAGGCGGACTGGCTGCTCCCCGCCCTGATCGTGCTGGCGGGCCTGTGGCTCGCGTGGAGCCAGCTGGACGCCGTGCAGCGCGGGCGCCTGCGGGACCGGGCGGGCGGTCGGACCCCGGTGAGCGTGCTGCGCGTGGCCGGCGGCATCCTGCTGGCCGGCGTCGGCGTCCTGCTGTTCGTCGGGATCGCGTCGGGCCAGGGGGTGGAGGCGGCCACGCTCGCGCAGTCCATCGTCGCGGCGGTCGTCATGCTCGGCGGGGTGGCCCTGGTGCTCACGCCGTGGTGGCTGCGGCTGGTCCGTGAGCTGGGCGACGAGCGGGCCGCGCGCGCGCGGGAGTCGGAGCGGGCGGACATCGCGGCGCACCTGCACGACTCGGTGCTGCAGACGCTCGCCCTGATCCGCTCGCGCTCCGACGACTCCGCGGAGGTCGCCCGCATGGCCCGGGCCCAGGAGCGTGAGCTGCGCGAGTGGCTGTACGACGACCGCCCGGCGCCCGGCACGTCCACGGCCGCGGCGCTGCGGGACATCGTCGCCGAGGTCGAGGACTCGCGGTCGGGGCCGACGGGGGATCCGGTGGCGATCGAGTCGGTGGTCGTCGGTGACCGCGTGCCGGACGCGGACACCGAGGCGCTGCTGCAGGCCACGCGGGAGGCGTTGGTGAACGCGGTCGTGCACGGGCGCCCGCCGGTCTCGCTCTACCTCGAGGTGGGCGAGTCCGAGGTGGAGGTGTTCGTACGCGACCACGGCGACGGGTTCGACCTCGACGAGGTGGGCACCGACCGGTTCGGCGTGCGGGAGTCGATCATCGGGCGAGTACGGCGGCGCGGCGGCACCGCCACCGTCACCAGCAGCCCGGAGCGTGGGACCGAGGTGCACCTCGTGGTGCCGGTCCGGGTGTCGGACGAACAGGGAGTGCAGTCATGAGCGAGCCAGTCGACGTGGTGCTGGTGGACGACCACCACATGTTCCGGACCGGGGTGAAGGCGTCGCTCGACGCCGGCGTGCGGGTGGTCGGCGAGGCGGACACGGTCGACGAGGCGGTCCGGCTGGTGCACGAGCTCCGGCCGCCGGTCGTCCTGCTCGACGTGCACCTGCCGGGTGGCGACGGCGGTGGTGGCGCCGAGGTCATCAAGGCCTGCACCGACCTGCTGGGCCAGACGCGGTTCCTCGCGCTGTCGGTGTCCGACGCCTCCGAGGACGTCGTCGCGGTCATCCGAGCGGGCGCCCGTGGCTACGTCACCAAGGCGATCGACGGCACCGACCTGTCCGACGCCGTGCGCCGGGTGGCCGGCGGCGACGCGGTCTTCTCGCCGCGGCTGGCCGGGTTCGTGCTCGACGCCTTCGGTGCGGCGGCCGGTGACATCGCGATCGGCGACGACGAGCTGGACCGGCTCTCCGCTCGGGAGCGCGAGGTCATGCGGCTGATCGCGCGCGGCTACTCCTACCGTGAGGTGGCGACCGAGCTGTTCATCTCGATCAAGACCGTGGAGACCCACGTGTCCGCCGTGCTGCGCAAGCTCCAGCTGTCCAGCCGCCACGAGCTCACGCGCTGGGCCGCGGCCCGGCGGCTGCTGTGACGATGCCGCTGCGTGTCGGGGCCTATGCCGTCGTGATCGACTCCGGCCGGGTGCTGCTGCCGCACTGGCGCGGGGACGTCCGGTGGATGCTCCCCGGTGGCGGGATCGAGCCAGGCGAGGACCCGGCGGACGCCGCGGTGCGGGAGGTGCTCGAGGAGACCGGCTACGACGTCGTGCTCGACGAGCTGCTCGGGATCGACTCGCTGGTGCTGTCCCCGGCGGACCGGACCAACGCCTCCGGCGGTCCGGTGCACTGGCTGCGGGTGGTGTACCGCGCGCACGTCGTCGGCGGGGAGCTGCGGGACGAGGCCGTCGGCACCACGGACACGGCGTCGTGGTTCGGCCTCGCCGAGGTGGCCGGGCTGGAGCGGGTGGAGCTGGTGGACGTGGCGCTGCGGATGGCCGGTCACGCCGCGGTCGGATAGGGCCCTCCTGTGCTGCGGGCGCGTGTACTGTGGACACCACATACCGCGCAGTCGGTATGTTTGACACCGTCGTCGACCGGGAGGCCGTTCGTGCAGATCGTCGGCGCGGTGCTCGAGCGATCCGGGTCCCCTGCGCCGTTCGCGCGGTCGAAGCCGTTCACGGTCGGACCCCTCGAGCTGGACGACCCCGGCCCCGGCGAGGTGCTGGTCCGCATGGAGGTTGCGGGCGTGTGCCACTCCGACCTGTCGGTGGTCGACGGCAACCGCGTCCGGCCCACGCCGATGCTCCTCGGGCACGAGGCCGCGGGGATCGTCGAGTCGCTGGGAGCCGGTGTCGACGACCTGGCCGTGGGTGACCGGGTGGTCATGACCTTCCTGCCACGCTGCGGCGACTGCCCCGAGTGCCGGACCGACGGGCGTCTGCCGTGCCGGGTGGGCAGCGCGGCGAACGGCCGCGGCTCGCTGGTGGGCGACGGGATGCGGCTGCACCGCGGCGGAGAGCCGGTGCACCACCACCTCGGCGTCTCCGCCTTCGCCAGCCACGCGGTGGTCAGTCGGACGTCCGTCGTCCGCGTCGATCCCGACGTCCCGCCGGAGGTCGCCGCGCTGCTCGGGTGCGCGGTGCTCACCGGCGGGGGAGCGGTGGTCAACGCCGGCCGGCCGCGGGAGGGTGACACCGTGATGGTCGTGGGGCTCGGGGGCGTGGGGATGGCGGCGCTGCTGGTCGCCGTCGCGCTCGGGTTCGAGGTGATCGGCGTCGACGCGGTCGCGGACAAACTCGAGGTCGCGCGCGCCAACGGGGCCGTCGCGACGTACTCGCCGGAGGACCTGTCCGTCCGGGCGCCGGTCGTCATCGAGGCCGCCGGGAGCGCACGCGCGTTCGAGACCGCGTTCGCCGCGACCGCACCCGGCGGGACCACGGTCACCGTGGGCCTGCCCGCGCCCGACGCCCGCGCGGCCGTGAGCCCGCTGACCCTGACCGCCGAGGCGCGCACGGTCGTCGGCAGCTACCTCGGCTCCGCCGTCCCCGCGCGGGACGTCCCGCTCTACGTCGACCTCTGGCGCAGCGGTCGCCTGCCGCTCGAACGCCTGGTCTCCTCGCGCCTCACCCTGCACGACCTCGACGTCGCCATGGACCGTCTCGCGGCCGGCGGCGAGCTGCGCCAGCTCATCGTCATCGACGAAAGGACCCCTCTGTGAGAACCGCCCTCGTGACCGGTGCCGCCCGCGGGATCGGAGCCGCCACGGCCCTTCGGCTGGCCGCCGACGGCTACCAGGTGGCCGTCCTGGACCTGCGCGAGCAGGACTGCGCGGCCACCGTCGACGCGATCACCGCCGCCGGAGGCCGGGCGCTCGCGGTCGGCGCCGACGTCGGTGACACGGACGCCGCGGCGGCCGCCGTCGCGCGCGTTGCCGACGAGCTCGGCGCCCCGACCGTGCTGGTCAACAACGCCGGGATCCTGCGGGACAACCTGTTGTTCAAGATGTCGGAGGACGACTGGGACTCGGTCATCTCGGTGCACCTGCGCGGGGCGTTCCTCATGAGCCGCGCGGTGCAGCAGCACCAGGTCGCGGCGGGCTGGGGGCGGATCGTCAACCTGTCCAGCACGTCGGCGCTGGGCAACCGGGGGCAGGCGAACTACGCGACCGCCAAGTCCGGCCTCCAGGGGTTCACCAAGACGCTGGCCATCGAGCTGGGCAAGTTCGGCGTCACGGTGAACTCGGTGGCGCCGGGGTTCATCGCCACGGACATGCTCCGGCAGACCGCCGAGCGGATCGGGATCACGTTCGAGCAGTTCCTCGAGGGTGCGGCCAAGGAGATCCCGGTCGGGCGCGTGGGGCAGCCGGAGGACATCGCGAACGCCGTGTCCTTCTTCTGCTCCGAGGCGGCGGGCTTCGTCAACGGGCAGGTCCTCTACGTGGCCGGAGGGCCGAAGGCGTGATCGCGGTCCAGACGCCCGCGGGCCTGCGGGACGTGGTCGGCCAGTCCGTCACGTCGGACGCCTGGTTCACCGTCGACCAGGCGCGGATCGACGCGTTCGCGGACACCACCGACGACCACCAGTGGATCCACGTCGACCCGGTCCGGGCCGCGGCGGGCCCGTTCGGTGCCACCGTCGCGCACGGGTACCTGACCCTGTCGCTGGTCCCGGCGCTCACCCACGGCCTGGTCGACGTCGGCGGCACGGGCCTGGTGGTGAACTACGGGCTCGACCGGGTGCGGTTCCTGCAGCCGGTCACGGCCGGCTCCCGCATCCGCGCGACGACGACGATCCGCAGCGCGGAACCGACCCCGCAGGGCGTCCGCGCAGGGTTCACCATCACGGTCGAGATCGAGGGCGCCACCAAGCCGGCCCTGATCGCGGAGACGGTCGTCCTGTACGTCACCGCCTGAGCTCACGACACCACGTCCGAGGAAGTGGCCGCCGGAGCAGCCACATCCTCGGACGTCGCACTGTGTCGATGACAACGTCCGAGGAAGTGCGCGCTGGAGCAGCCACTTCCTCGGACGTTGCGGGTGTGGCTACGAGATCCGCTCGACCACCATGGCCATGCCCTGGCCGCCGCCGACGCACATGGTCTCCAGGCCGAACGTGCCGTCCTGGACCGCGAGGCCGTGCAGGAGCGTGGTGGTCAGGCGGGCGCCGGTGCTGCCGAACGGGTGGCCCACCGCGATCGCGCCCCCGTGCACGTTGAGCTTCTCGTGGTCGATGCCGAGCGCCCGGGCCGAGGGCAGCACCTGTGCGGCGAACGCCTCGTTGAGCTCGACCAGGTCGATGTCGTCGATGGTCAGCCCCGCGCGAGCCAGGGCCATGCGCGAGGCGTCCACCGGTCCGAGCCCCATGATCTCGGGCGACAGGCCGCTCACGCCGGTGGAGACGATCCGGGCCAGCGGCGTCAGGCCGAGCTCGTCGACCACCCGGTCGCTCACGACCACCACCGCGGCGGCGCCGTCGTTGAGGGGGCAGCAGTTGCCGGCCGTCACGGTGCCGTCGGGACGGAACACCGGGTTCAGACCGGCCAGGGACTCGACGGTGACCCCGGGGCGCGGGCCGTCGTCGGCGGACACGACCGTGCCGTCCGCCAGGGTCACGGGGGTGATCTCGTCGGTCCAGAAGCCGTCGGCCAGCGCCTTCTCCGCCCGGTTCTGGGACAGGGCCGCGAACTCGTCCTGCTCGCGGCGGGTGGTGCCGGTGAGGGCCGCGACGTTCTCGGCGGTCTGGCCCATCGCGATGTAGGCGTCGGGGAGCAGGCCGCTCTCGCGCGGGTCGGTCCAGCCGTCGGAGGTCACGGCCCGGGACGCCGTGCGCGCCGTCGCGTCCGCGAACCGCGGGTTCTCCAGCGACACCCCGGGGATGTAGTCGCTGTTCCCGATCGCCGAGCGGCTCACGCACTCGACGCCGGCGGACACGAACACGTCGCCCTCGCCGGCCTTGATCGCGTGGAACGCCATGCGCGTGGTCTGCAGCGACGACGAGCAGTACCGGTTCACGGTGGTCCCGGGCACCGAGTCCAGGCCCAGGAGCACCGCGACGATGCGCGCCATGTTCATGCCCTGCTCGCCGCCGGGCATGCCGCAGCCGAGCAGCAGGTCCTCGACGCGACCGGGGTCGAGCGCGGGCACCTTCGCGAGGGCGGCGCGCACCATGGACGCGGCGAGGTCGTCGGGCCGCACGGAGGCGAGGGAGCCCTTGAACGCGCGGCCGATGGCGGAGCGGGCGGTCGCGACGACGTACGCCTCGGCCATCAGACGAACGCCGCGATGCCGGTGATGGCACGCCCCACGATGAGGTTGTTCATGTCGTGCGTCCCCTCGAACGAGAACACCGCCTCGGCGTCGGCCATGTAGCGCGCGACGCCGTGGTCCAGCTGGATGCCGTTGCCGCCGAGCGTCTCGCGGCACAGCGCCACGGTCTCGCGCATCGATGCCGTCGTGTACGCCTTGGCCAGCGCCGAGTGCTCGTCGCCCTGCCGGTCCTCGTCCAGCAGCTGCGACACGCGCACGCACATCGCCATGCTCGCGGTGATGTTGCCGAGGCACCGGGCGAGCCTGTCCTGGACCAGCTGGAAGGACGCGATCGGCTTGCCGAACTGCTCCCGCGCCAGGGCGTACCGGACGGTGGCCTCGTAGGCGCCGACGGCCACCCCGACGGCCTGCCAGGCGACCTCCGCACGGGTCAGGCGGAGCACGATCGCGACGTCCTTGAACGAGCGGATGTTCGGCAGCCGGTCGGCCTCGTCCACGACCACCCCGTCGAGCAGGATGTCCGCGTTCTGCACAGACCGCAGGGCCTGCTTGCGCTCGATCTTGGTCGCGGTGAACCCGGGGGTGCCACGGCGGACCAGGAAGCCCTTGACCTGGTCGTCGGCGGTGTCCCGCGCCCAGATGACGACGACGTCGGCGAACGTGGCGTTCCCGATCCAGCGCTTGGCGCCGTTGAGCACCCACGTGTCGCCGGTGCGGTGCGCGGTGGTGCGCAGGCCGCGGGCGGTGTCGGAGCCGGACAAGGGCTCGGTGAGGCCGAAGCCGCCGATCACCTCGCCGGCGGCCATGGGCGGGAGCCAGTGCGCGCGCTGCTGCGGCGACCCGCCGACGCCGATCGCGCCCATGGTGAGCCCGTTCTGCACGCCGACGAACGTGGCGAACCCGGGGTCGACCCGAGCGAGCTCGAGCGCCACCCAGCCGCGGTAGAGCGCGCTGTTCTCGAACCGCTTGGTCTCCGGCCACACCGGGCCGAGCAGGCCGAGCCGGCCGACCTCGGGGATGAGGTGCACCGGGAACTCGGCGCGGTCCCAGTAGTCGTCGGCGATCGGCCGCAGGTCGCGCTCCAGGAACTCCCGGATCTCCATGACGTGGGCGTTCTCGTCCGGGGTCAGCAGGTCCTGGAACGAGTAGAAGTCGCTCGTCAGGAGCGCGTGGGAGAGGTCTGCCTGGGTCACGTGAGAGCTCCGCTCGGGGATCGGCACTGATCGTCCTCCCGAGTCTGCATCATTTCCCCAGATGTTGCATACCCCTCGTCGAAGAGTAGGTTGCCGCCATGTCGAACCTCGGCGTCATCGGAGACGGCCTCGGCCGCATCGGCACCCGCGTCGCGCCCTCGTGGCTCTCGCAGCGGCTCGAGGACGGTGAGCACGCCGAGGCGCTCCGGGCGTTCGTCGCGGCGCGCGAGACGTTCATCGAGGGCGCGCGCATCGACATGGGCCGGCTGGCCGCCCGGCTGGGTGTCGACCGGACCTCGCTGTTCCGGTGGGTGGGCAACCGGGACGCGCTGCTGTCCGAGGTCCTGTGGTCGCTCGCCGTCCCGACCCTCGAGCAGGCTGAGTCCGCGACCCGCGGCACGCACGGCGCGGCCCGGGTGGCCGGCGTCCTCACGCACTTCGCGCGCGACCTCATCACCGCCGACTACTTCCGCGGCTTCCTGCAGCGCGAGCCCGCCCGGGCGCTGCGGCTGCTGACCACCAAGGAGAGCGAGATCCAGCGGCGGTACGTCGCGGTCGTCGAGGCGCTCGTCCGCCAGGAGCTGGGCGAGCAGCCGTTCGGTCGTTCGGTGGACGCGCACGACCTGGCCTACCTGCTGGTCCGCATCTCGGAGTCGTTCACCTACGCCGACCTCATCAACGGCGACCGGCCCAGCGCCGAGCGCGCCCGCGCCGCCTTCGAGCTGGTGCTGCGGCCATGACGTACCCGCACCGCGCGCCCTTCGCGACGCGATGGAACGACAACGACGTCTACGGCCACCTCAACAACACCGTCTACTACGAGGCCATGGACACGACGATCAACGTCTGGCTCATGACGTCGGCGGGCCTGGACCCGTCCGCGGGGGAGCCGATCGGGGTCTGCGTGTCGTCGTCGTGCGAGTTCAGGACGTCCGCCAGCTTCCCGGAGCCCCTCGAGGTGGGTCTGCGCGCCGGCCGCCTGGGGACCACCAGCGTCACGTGGGAGCTGGGCATCCTGCGCGCCGGGGAGCTGATCGCGGAGGGCAGGTTCGTGCACGTGTTCGTCGACGACGCGACCCGCCGCCCCGTCCCGATCCCGGCGCGGATCCGATCCGCCATCGAACGTGACCTGGTGCCGTGATCGGGTAGCATACCGACCGGGCGGTATGACGAGGTGCCTCCCGGAGAGGCGGTCGACGATGACCTCACGCATGCCGGACCCACCGGGGCTCGACGTGGCGCGGCTCGAGGCGTTCCTGCGTCGCGAGCACCCGTCCGTGCTGGCCGGCGGCCCGCTGCGTGCCGAGGTCATCGCCGGGGGCCGGAGCAACCTCACCTACCGCGTGGACGGGGGGCGCCGCCCGCTCGTGGTCCGCCGCCCTCCGCTCGGCCACGTGCAGACCACCGCGCACGACATGGCGCGCGAGCACCAGGTGATCTCCGCGCTGCGGGGCTCCCCGGTCCCGGTGCCACCCACGATCGCCCTGGTGGACGACCCGGACGCGGGCACCGGCACGGTGTTCTACGTGATGGAGCTGGTCGAGGGGCGCGTGCTGGTCGACCCCGCCCAGAACGCCGACTACACCCGCGCGCAGCTGCGCACGGTGAGCCTCGAGCTGGCGACGCTGCTGGCCGAGCTGCACGCGATCGACCCGGCGCGTGTCGGCCTCGCGGGCCTCGGGCGGTCCGACGGCTACCTCGACCGGCAGCTGCGTCGCTGGCGGATGCAGCTGGACGGCTCGCGCTCGCGGCCGGTGACCCTCCTGGACGAGCTGCAGGACCGCCTCGCCGAGCGCGTGCCGAGCACCGCGCGCAGCAGCATCGTGCACGGGGACTACCGGCTGGACAACGCGCTCGTCGGTGGGGAGGTCCCGCGCATCACCGCGATCCTCGACTGGGAGATGGCCACGCTCGGGGACTGCGCGGTCGACCTGGGCATGCTCGGCCTCTACTGGCACATCCGTGACATGGGCGGCGCCCAGGGCGTCGCCCCCAGCGCGGTCGACCCGGCCGCCGGGTACCCCGACTTCGACGAGCTGGTGGACGCGTACTGCACCCGCCTGGGCAGCAGCGTCCCGGAGCTGGGCTGGTACCGGGCGTTCGCCGCGTACAAGCTCGCGGTCATCCTCGAGGGGATCCACTACCGGTACCTGGGCGGCGACACCGTGGGTGAGGGGTTCGACCGGATCGGTGGCCTCGTCGCGCCGCTGGCAGACGAGGGTCTGGCGCAGCTGGCCGGGGCACGCTGATGGACTTCGCCCCCGACGCCGTCACCGTCGACCATGTCACCCGTGCGCAGCGCTTCCTCGACGAGCACGTCTACCCGGCCGAGCCGGTCCTCGAGGCCGAGCTGGCCGCCACGCCGACCGGGTGGGGGACGCGCCCGGTGGTCCGCCGTCTGCAGGGGCTGGCCAGCGAGCAGGGCCTGTGGAACCTGTTCCTGCCGAGCGTCCTGACCACCCTGCAGTACGCCCCCGTGGCCGAGCTGACCGGCCGCAGCCCTCGCCTGGCCCCGGTCGCGTTCAATTGTGCCGCCCCGGACACCGGCAACATGGAGCTGCTCGACCGGTTCGGCACGCCCGAGCAGAAGGAGGAGTGGCTCGAGCCGCTCCTGGACGCCGAGATCCGGTCCGCCTTCTGCATGACCGAGCCGGACGTGGCGTCGTCGGACGCCTCCCAGATCGCCACCCGCATCGTGCGCGACGGCGACGAGTACGTCGTCACCGGCCGCAAGTGGTGGGCCACCGGCGCCATGAACCCCGACTGCGCGCTCCTGGTGGTCATGGGTGCCACCGACCCGTCGGCGGAGCGGCACCGCCGGCAGAGCATGGTGCTGGTGCCCCGGGACGCGCCGGGCGTGCGGATCGTGCGGCCGCTGACCGTGTTCGGGTACGACGACCGGGACCACGGCGGGCACGCGGAGATCGTGTTCGAGGACGTGCGCGTGCCGGTGACCAGCATCCTCGCGGGCGAGGGGGAGGGGTTCGCCGTCGCGCAGGCGCGGCTCGGCCCGGGCCGGATCCACCACTGCATGCGCTCCCTCGGCATGGCGGAGCGGGCGATGGACCTCGTCGTGGAGCGTGCGACGTCGCGCACCGCGTTCGGGAAGCGCCTCGCCGACCACGGCGTCGTGCGCGAGTGGGTGGCCGAGTCCCGGCTCCAGATCGAGGCCCTGCGCCTCCTGGTGCTGAAGACCGCCTGGCTCATGGACACGGCCGGCAACCGCGCGGCCATGACCGAGATCCAGGCCATCAAGATCGCGGTCCCGCGGGCCGTGCAGCAGATCCTCGACCGCGCGATCCAGCTGTTCGGCGCGGCCGGCCTGTCCGGCGACCAGCCGTTGGCCGAGATGTTCGCCGCCGCCCGGGCCCTGCGCCTGGCGGACGGTCCGGACGAGGTCCACCTCGCCTCTCTCGGGCGAGCCCAGCTCACGACGAAGGGAAAGTGACATGACTGATCAGGCTCTCGACGGTGCGGGCTACGCCAGCCTGTCCGTCGCGGCGATCCTTGCCGAGACCGCCCACCGCACCCCCGACCGCACGGCGTTCCTCCTGGGCGACCAGGTGATCCGCTACGGGGAGCTGTGGGACCAGACGCGTTCCTATGCCGGTGCCCTGCGCGCCCGCGGCATCGGGCCGGGCGACCGCGTCGCCATGATCGTGCCGAACGTCCCCGACTTCGCCCGCGTCTACTACGGCGTCCTGGCGCTCGGCGCGGTCGTCGTGCCGGTGCACCTGCTGTTCAAGGCCGAGGAGATCGAGTTCGTCCTGCGGGACTCGGGCGCGACGATCCTCGTGGCCGCGGCACCGATGCTCGCCGAGGCGGGACCCGCGGCCGCACGAGCCGGCATCCCGCTGCTCACCCTCCTGGTCCCGGACGGCATGGCGGTGCCGTTCCCGCGCCTTGAGGACGAGGCCGCGGCGGCGGACCCGGTCGCCCGGTACGAGTCCGTGCACCCGACCAGCGCCGCGACCGTCCTCTACACCAGCGGCACCACGGGCCGGCCCAAGGGTGCGGTCGGCTCGCACCTGTCGATCGTCGAGCAGGTCCACGTCGCCCTGATCGACCTGTTCGACATGCGTCGCGACGACGTGGTCTTCGGCGGACTGCCCCTGTTCCACACGTTCGGGCAGGTCTCGGTGATGAACACCGCGTTCCGTCGCGGGGCCGCCGTCATCCTGCTGCCCAAGTTCGACCCGGACCAGGCGCTGGCGCAGATGGTCCACCACGGCGCGACCGTGTTCACGGCGGTCCCGACGATGTACATCGGCCTCATCCAGGCCGCCGCACGCAGCACCGCGCGGCCCCCGCTGCGGTACGGGGTGTCGGGCGGTGCGGCGCTGCCCGTGGCCGTCCTCGAGGCGTTCGCCCGCGAGTTCGGCGCCGAGGTCCACGAGGGGTACGGGCTGACGGAGACGTCCCCCGCGGTCGCGTTCAACCGGGTGGGGGAGCCCATCCGGCCCGGCACCGTCGGGCGCCCGTTGTGGGGCGTCGACATCGAGATCGCGGACGCGCACGTCGACGACCGGGTCGACCTCCTGCCGGCCGGCGAGCTGGGCGAGATCGTCGTCCGGGGGCACGCGCTGTTCAAGGGCTACCTGGGCAACCCCGAGGCGTCCGCCGCCGCGGTGGTGGACGGCTGGTTCCGCACGGGCGACCTGGGCACCAAGGACGCCGACGACATCGTCACGATCGTCGACCGCAAGAAGGACATGATCGTGCGCAACGGCTACAACGTGTACCCGAGCGAGGTCGAGGACGTGATGATGCGCCACCCCGCGGTCGCGTTCGCGGCCGTCTTCGGGCTCCCGGACGAGGCTCGGGGCCAGGAGGTGCACGCCGCGGTGGTGCTCCTCGACGGGCACGAGGCGACGCCCGAGGAGCTCGTGGCGTTCACGCAGGAGCGGGTGGCGGCCTACAAGTTCCCGCGGGTGGTGCACCTGGTCGACGCGCTCCCGCTCGGTGGCAGCGGCAAGGTGCTCAAGCGGGAGCTCGTCGCGCAGCTCTCGTCGGCGCCCGTCCGGGCCTGACACACGGAGGCCCGGCCCCTCGTGGGGACCGGGCCTCCGACGTGCGTGGGCTCAGGCGGTCGGGATGCCGTCCCCCTCGAGCGCCACCGGCTCGCCCGTGAACGGGACGACCTCCCCGTCGGCGGCATCCGTCGTGTAGACGTGGTCGGCGACGTAGTCCTGGACGCCCTGGTCGACGACCGTGACGCCCACGCCCTGGAACGCGGCGTGGCTGTCCGCCGAGAAGCTCAGCGGCACGATGCCGTTCCCGGTCAGCGACCCGGTCTCCAGGGCCTCGAGCACGCCGGCGCGCGTCGGGTCGTCCCCGGCCTGCGCGAGCGCCTGCGCGAACAGGTACCCGACCGACATCCCGAACACGGTGTTCCCGCTGAACGGCGCGCCGTCGTTGTACTCGTCGTTGATCTCCTGGAAGAGGGTCACCCACTCGTCGTCGGGGCTGAACGGGAGGTAGTTCGAGCTGACGAAGCCCTGCAGCAGCAGCGGGGCGACGTCCTCGCCGAGGTAGCCGCCCAGCGTCGGGTAGTCACCGCCCGACGATGACGAGACCCACTGGGCCTGGTACTTCATCTTCGCGGCGGTGCCGAGTGCCAGGGCGGTGAAGCCGTTGACGGTGGCCAGGAAGTTCACCTCGCAGCCGGCGGCCTGCATGGCGCCGATCTGCGCGACGACGTCCTGCACGGACACCGAGTACGTCTGCGTGGAAGCCAGCCCGTCCGCGCCCAGCACGGTCAGCAGGCCCTCGGTGAAGTCGGAGCCGAAGTCGTCGTCCTGACCGAGCACGCAGTAGGTCGTGCCCGGCCAGGTCTCCTGCGCGTAGGTGGCCAGCACCTTGGCCTCCACGACGTAGTCGGCGTTGTACGCGAACGTCCACGGGTACTTCTCCGGCTGGTCCCACTGGGGGCTGCCCGAGGCGACGAACAGGTCCGGCACCTCGTTCTCGTTGAGGTAGTCGACCACGGAGGCGTGCGTCGGGGTGCCCAGGCCGTTGAGCACCGCGAACACCTCGTCCTCCTGCACCAGCTCGCGCACGACGGTCTGCGTGGTGGCGGGGTTGTAGGCGTCGTCCTTGACGACGTACTCGATGCTGCGGCCGTGGATGCCGCCGTTGTCGTTCACGTACTGGAAGTACGCCTGCGTGGCAGCCGAGATGGAGGAATAGCCCGCGGCGGCCGGGCCGGTGAGCGGGGTGTGCGTGCCGATCGTGATCGTGTCGTCCGTGACGCCGGGCGACGCCTCCGGGGTGCTGCAGGCAGTGAGGCCCGTGGCGACGAGGGCCGTGACAGCCACCACCGTGCTCATGGACCGGGCGCGCTGTGACATCGGTGTCACCTCTGTTCTTCGGTAGGGACGAGGACCTTGCGCGGAGCGGGTGCGTCGATCGGACGGGGTGGGTCGTGGGGCCGGCGGCGGCGTCGGAGGGCGCCGTGCAAGCCCTCCGGGGCGAGCGCCATGACCGTGATGAGCAGGAGGCCGAAGACGAGCACCGCGAGGTTGCCGTCGAGGCGCTGGGCGGCGTCGGTGGGCAGCCCGGTGGTCAGCCGGCCGATGAGCCAGGGCAGGAGCACCACGACGGCGGAGCCGAGAGCCGCGCCGAGGATGCTGCCCAGCCCGCCGATCACCACCGCCACCACGAGCAGGAGCGAGAAGCCGACGGTGTACGCGCCCGGGGTGACGGCCTGCGAGGTGTGGCACAGGACCGCGCCGCCCAGCCCCGCGGCCACGGAGCTGGCCGTGAACGCCAGGACCTTGACGCGGCCCGCCGGGATGCCGCTGAGCCGGGCGGCGACCTCGTCGTCGCGGACCGCCTGCATGCGCAGCCCGAACCGCCCGCTGCGCAGCACGGCCAGACCCGTGACCACGACGGCCGCGACGACGACCGCCACCATCGCCTGCCACTGCTCGAGGGCGACCACCCCGCGCAGGGCGTCGGGCACCCCCTCGAACGCGGTCTGCACGCCCTGGTCGCCGCGCAGCACCGTGGACCAGGTCGATGCGGCTGCGGGCAGGGCGACGACGACGGCGAGGGTCAGACCGGCGAGGTACGGACCGGACAGGCGGGCGGCCGCAAGACCGAGCAGCAGCCCGACGACCGCGCTGGCCAGCGCCGCGGCGAGCAGCGCGACGACGAACCGGGCCGGGCCCGTGAGCGGCACCGCGTTGCTGGTCAGGGCGTACCCGTAGCCGCCGACGGCCATGAGTGCGGCGTGCCCCAGCGAGAGCTGCCCGGTGGCGCCCACGAGCACCGTGAGCCCCGCGGTCGCGCACAGGTAGGCCGCGACCAGGGCGAGCTGGTAGTTGCGGAACGGGTCGAGCGCGAAGGTGCCCCCCAGCGCCACGACGGTCCAGCCGGCCGCGAGCACGAGCGTGCGGGCGAGCGGCCGCTGGCCGGGGAGGGGCTGCCGGCGGTTCATGCGAACCTCGCCGTGGCCGCGGCGAACAGGCCGGCGGGTCGCAGCAGGAGCACGAGCACGAGCAGCCCGAGGACCGCCAGCGGCACCAGCCCGGCACCGAGGTAGCCGGTGACCAGGCTCATCGCGACGCCGACCACGACGCCGCCGACCAGCGCGCCGACGGGGGAGTCGAGCCCGCCGACCACGGCGACAGTGAAGCCGAGCACGAACAGCGAGTCGGTGGCGTGCGGGTTGAGCCCGAGGCTGGTCGGCACCAGGAGCAGAGCCGCGAGCGAGCCGACGACGCTGGACAGGACCCAGCCGAGCGTGACGGTCCGCGAGACCCGCACGCCCAGCAGCCGGGACACCTCGGGCGCGAACGCCGCGGCGCGCATCTGCAGGCCGATCGACGTCCGGTGGAACAGGACACCGAGCGCGATCATCACGACGACCGCGGTGACCAGCACGAACAGGTCGTACGGGGACAGCAGCGGCACGCCGCCGACGAGCACCGCGCTGTCGTCGAACGGGACCCGCATCGGCCGGTACTCCGGGCCGAACACGATCCCGAGGCCCGACTGCAGGACCATCACCAGCCCGATCGCCAGGATGACACCGGACAACGGCGACCGCGGCGACGCGAACCGCATCACGCCGCGCTCGACGGCGAACCCGAGGACGCCACCGCAGACCAGCGCGGCGACCAGGCCCAGCCAGTAGCTGCCGGTCAGCGAGGTCACCTCGAAGGCGACGTAGGTGCTGACCACCGCCATCGCGCCCTGCGCGAAGTTGACCACGCGCGCACCGCGCCAGATGAGCACGAGGGCCAGTGCGAACAGGGCGAGCACGGCGCCGCGCGCCAGGCCGGTGCCCAGGAGGAAGACGAGTCGGTCCATCAGAACCCCAGGTAGGCGTGGCGGAGGCGCTCGTCGGCGGCGAGCTGGTGCGCCGGGCGCGACGCCACCACCTGGCCGAGGCCGAGCACGACGCCGTGGTCGGCGACGGACAGTGCGCCGACCACGTTCTGCTCGGCGAGCAGGACGGTGAGGCCGGTGCGGTCGGCCAAGGACCGCAGGACGCCCATGATCTGGGCGACGACGCGGGGAGCCAGGCCGAGGGACGGCTCGTCGAGCAGGAGCACCGTGGGCCGGGCCACCAGCGCCCGGCCGAGCGCGAGCATCTGCCGCTCGCCGCCGGAGAGCTGGTGGCCGTGGTGGTTCCGGCGTCGGGCCAGCGGCTCGAACAGCTCGTAGACCCCGGCGATCGCCTCCCGCCGGTCCGCTCCCCGCCACAGGCCCCCGAGGCGCAGGTTCTCGTCGACGGTCAGCTCGGCGACGACCCCGCGGCCCTCGGGCACGTGTGCGAGCCCGCGCCGGACCCGGTCCTCGACGCTCACCCCGGTGAGGTCCTGGCCCGCGAGGCGGACGTGTCCCGCGGTGAGCGGGACGAGGGCGGACACCGACCGCAGGAGGGTGGTCTTCCCCGCCCCGTTCGCCCCGACGAGCGCGACGATGCTGCCCGCGGGCACATCGAGATCCACGTCCCGCAGCACGGGCGCCCCGCCGTAGCCGACCGTGAGCCCTCGGACCTCGAGGAGCGCGCTCACGACGCCGTCACCTCGATCCCGAGGTAGGCCTCGTCGACCGCGGGGTCCCCGGCGACCTCCTCCGGGGTGCCGGCGGCGATCACGCGGCCGAAGTCGAGCACGACGACGCGGTCGCACACGCTCATGACGAAGTCGACGTGGTGCTCGACCAGCAGCACGGCGCAGCCGGTGGCGGCGGTGTGCCGGACCAGGTCCCCGAGCGCCGCGATGTCGTCGGCCCCGAGCCCGCCGGCCGGCTCGTCGAGCAGCAGCAGCCGCGGCTCGGCGACGAGCGCCCGGGCGAGCGCGACCTTCTTCTGGTCCGGGTAGGAGAGGTCGCCGACGGGTCGATCGGCCTGCGCCGCCAGGCCGAGCTCGGCCAGCCGGCGGTGCGCGTCGGCACCCGGGTCGGGCGCGTCGAGCCGGCCCGCCAGGACGTTCTCGCGGACGGTCAGGCCGCGGAACAGGCCGAGTCCCTGGAGCGTGCGGGCCACGCCGCGCGCAGCGAGCCGGGTCGGGTCGGCCGTGAGCGGGCGCCCGCCGACCGCGATGGTCCCCGCGCTCGGGCGCACCAGCCCGCAGACCGCGTTGAAGAGCGTCGTCTTGCCCGCACCGTTCGGGCCGATGAGTCCGACGACCTCGCCCTCGCGGACGTCGAGCGACACGTCGTCGAGCGCGGCGAGGCCGCCGAACCGCACGCTGAGGCCGCGGACGGTCAGGCGTGCGGCGCCCGTCGGGGGCGGAGCAGTCAGTGCGGACATCGGCACCTCTTCGTGTCGGTGGGGTCGAACGTACAACATAAACCGACCGGACGGTATGTACTGCGGAGCACGGTTGTGTCACGGTCGAGAAGGGTGGTTCAGGAGTGCGGGATGCCGGCGATCATGCCGCCGTCGACCACCAGCTCCGTGCCGGTCGTGTAGGCCGAGGCGTCGGACGCGAGGAACACCACGGTGCCCGCGACGTCCGCGGGGTCCGCCGGCCGGCCGAGCGGGATCGCCGTCGCCGTCGGGTCCAGCCGCGCGGTCATGGGCGTGCGCACGAAGCCGGGGTGCACGGAGTTGACCCGGATGCCGTCGCGGCCCAGCTCCACCGCGAGCGACTTGGTCAGGCCGCGCACGCCGAACTTGGAGGCGACGTAGCCGTGCAGGTGGTCGCCGCCGCGCATGCCCTCGACCGAGGAGATGTTGATGATCGAACCCCGCCGGGCCGCCTTCATCGTCGGCACCACGGCCTGCGCGCCCAGGAACACGCCCGTGAGGTTGACGGCGATCACCGCGTCCCACTTCGCGAGGGGGTAGTGGTCGATCGGTCCCGCGTTGGCGATGCCGGCGTTGTTCACCAGCACGTCGACCGAGCCGAAGGCGGCGAGCGTCTCGTCGACCGTGGCCACCCAGCTCTCCGGCGACGTGACGTCCAGGTGGGTGGCCAGTGCCCGGTCGCCCAGGTCCGCGGCGAGCGCGGCCGCGGCGTCGTCGACCAGGTCCGCGATCACCACGCTCGCCCCCGCGGCATGCAGGGCGCGGGCGAACGCCGAGCCGAGCCCGCCCGCGCCGCCGCTCACGATCGCCACGCGTCCGTCGAGCGCGCTCATGCGACCCGGACCACCAGGCGCCCGGTGGTGCCGCCGTCGGCCAGCCGCTGCACCGCGCCCGGCGCGTCCTCGAACGCGACCACGTCGGTGACGACCGGCCGGATCCGCCCCGCGTCGATCAGCCGGGTGAGCTCGACGTGCGCCGCGTCCACCAGCTCGGGGCGGCGCTGCGCGTACAGGGCCCAGTGCAGCCCCAGCACGCCGTAGTTCTTCACCAGCGCGTGCCCGGCGTTCACGGCCTGGATCGTCCCGCCCGCGAAGCCGACGACCACGATCCGGCCCTCGAAGGCCACGCACCGGGTGGACTGCTCGAAGGCGCTCCCGCCGACCGGGTCGAACACGACGTCGGCCCCGGCGCCCCCGGTCTGGGCCTTGACCTCGGCCACGACGTCCTGGGTCGACCGGTCGACGACGACGTCCGCACCGGCCGTCCGCGCGACCTCCGCCTTGGCCGCGCTGCCGACGACGCCGATCACCCGGGCCCCCGCGGCGGCGCCGAGCTGCACGGCGGCACTGCCGACGCCGCCTGCCGCCGCGTGCACGAGCAGGGTCTCGCCCGGCTGCAGGGCGGCCCGGCGGTGCAGCCCGAACCAGGCTGTCTGGTACCCGATGGTCAGCGCAGCCGCCTCGGTGTCGTCGAGCGCCGCGGGTGCCGGGAAGACCTCCCGCTCCTCGAGCACGGCGAGCTCGGCCAGCACCCCGATGTGGGACCCGACGACGCGGTCGCCCACGGACGCGCGGGTCACGCCGGCACCGACCGCGACCACCTGCCCGCACAGCTCGATGCCGGGGGAGAACGGCAGCGGGGGCCGGACCTGGTACTCGCCGCGGGCGAGCAGCACGTCGGGGAAGTTCACCGCGACGGTGCGGACAGCCACCAGCACCTGCCCCGGTGCAGGCGTCGGGTCCGCGACGTCGGCGAGCTCGAGGACCTCGGCCGGCTCGCCGTGCCGGACCACGTGCCAGGCGCGCACCGCGATCAGGCCCGGATCGCGACGAGGAAGAGGTCCGTCAGCTGCTCCGCGAGGACCACCTTGTCCTCCGCGCCCTCGGGGGAGTACCAGTTCGACAGGTAGTGCACGTCGGAGAAGAAGTGGGCCACGAGCACCGCGCGCGGGACGTCCGTCCGGTAGAGGCCCTCCTCCTGCCCCCGCTCGATCAGCCCGGCGAACACGTCGTGGTACTGCCGGCGGCGGCGCGTGACCTCCTTCTGGCGCGGCTCGGAGAGCATGTGCACGCTCCGGAAGAAGACGGTGCCCTCGGGCAGGAAGTCGATGGACGTCTCGACGACGTCGACGCACACGTCGTGCAGCGTCTGCGCGGTGGGCGCGCCGCGCGCGACGATCTCCTCCAGGTGGCTCGTCTGCAGCGTGAGCATCCGCTCGTAGATCGAGAAGAGGAGGTCGTCCTTGGACTCGAAGTAGTGGTACATCGCGCCCTTGGTGACGCCTGCCGCCTCGACGATCTGCTGCACCGAGGTGTTGGCGTACCCCTGGGTGGAGAACAGGTCGACGGCTGCTCGGGTGACGTCGTCGACGACGCTGGACGTGGCCATGGTGGTGCCTCTCTCGTGACGGTCTAGCCGACGGGGACGGCACTGGCGCCGCCGTCGATGGTGAGCGTATGGCCGGTGATCCACGCGGCGTCGTCGGACAGCAGGAACGCGACCGGGCCCGCGACGTCCTCCGGCTCACCGATGCGGCCCAGCGGGTAGACCGCGGCGAGGGCCGCCTCGCGGTCGCCCTCGTAGAGGGCCTGGGCGAGCCGGGTGCGGACGACGCCAGGGGCGACGGCGTTGACCCGGATCCCAGGTGCGAGCTCCACCGCGAGCTGCTGCGTGAGGTTGAGCAGGGCGGCCTTCGAGACGCCGTAGAACGCGACGCCCGGGCTCGCCGACAGGCCCGCGACGGAGCCTGTGTTGACGATCGAGCGACGCAGCCCCGCCTCGACCGCCGAGCGCGTCCAGTCGAGCGCCGCGACCACGTTGACCTCGAGGATCTTGCGGACCACCGCGCTCTCGATCTCCAGTGCCGGACCGTAGGCGGGATTGATCCCGGCGTTGTTGACCAGGTGATCGAGCCCGCCGAAGCGGTCGCGCACCAGGGCGAAGGCGGCCGCGCGGTGATCCTCGTCGTCGGCCCTGCCCGCCACGCCGACCGCGTGCCCCGGGGCGACGGCGTCGAGACGGGCGACCGCCTGCTCGAGCGACTCCGGCTTGCGTCCGGTGAGCACCACCGTGGCGCCCTCGGTGACCAGGCGTTCCGCCACGGCCAGGCCGATCCCGCGGCTGGCCCCGGTGATCAGGGCGACCCTGCCCTCGAACCTTCGCATGCCCACGCTCCTCAGATACCGACTGTTCGGTATGCCGCCAGAGAGTAGCGCACACCGCGCGTGCTTTATCTGACTCTGCGTCAGATAGGGTGCCGGACATGGATCTCGTCTACAACCTGCTCATCGTCCTGCACCTGCTCGGCTGGGCCATCGTGCTCGGCGGTGCGCTGGTCAACCTGCGGACGCCGAGGATCGCGACCGGCGTGCTGCACGGCATCCTCACCGCCCTGGTCACCGGCATCCTCATGGTCGGCATCGCGTCGGCAGGCATCGCCGGCCACGACCCGAACACGACGAAGGTCGCCGTCAAGCTCGTCGTGGCGCTCGTCGTCGCCGCCCTGGTGATCCTGGGCGTCCGCAAGCCGTCCCGCGTGACCACCGGCTACCTCGGCGCGATCGCCGGTCTGACGGCGCTGAACGTCGCGATCGCCGTCCTCTGGCGCTGATCGCTCGTCGGGGCGTTACTGTCCCCCCGTGAACTCCGTCGGTGACCTCCTGGTCGGGCTCGTCGTGCTGGTCGGCCTGGTCGGGGTCGTCGTCCAGGTGCTGCCCGGCGGGCTGCTGGTTGCCGGCGCGGTCATCGTCTGGGGGGTCGTCACCGGCGGCGTCGCTGGGTGGACCGTCGTGGCGGTCGCGGTCGTCGTCACCGTGCTGGCCGGGATCGGCAAGTACCTGCTGGCCGGCCGGCACCTCAAGCGGGCGGGCGTGCCGCCGTCGACGCTGGTGTGGGGCGGGATCGCCGGCATCGTCGGCTTCTTCGTCATCCCCGTCGTCGGACTGTTCGTCGGCTTCGTGCTCGGGATCTTCGTCGCGGAGTGGGCGCGGGTGCGCGCCCGGCAGCCGGCATGGCGGGCCACCGTCGCCGCGCTGCAGGCCACGGGTCTGACCATCCTGGTCGAGCTCGCGGCGGCGCTCGTCGCCACCGGTGCGTGGCTCACCGCCCTCGCCCTGCGCTGACGACGCGTCCATCGGCGGCACGGGGTTGTCGGTCCCGGCGCCTATCCTGGGGGTGCCATGACGTCGCTCTTCGAGAACCTCTCCCTGCCCGTGCCGGGCGCCTCGGCAGACCCCTCCGCGGACGCCGCCGCCGCTCGTCGCCGGGCCGAGGCGGAGGCCCTGCTGAGGGGCCTCAACCCGCAGCAGCGCGAGGCCGTGCTGCACCAGGGCGGTCCGCTGCTCATCGTCGCGGGCGCCGGCTCCGGCAAGACGCGGGTGCTCACCAACCGCATCGCGTACCTGCTGGCCACGGGTCGCTCGCGCGCGGGCGAGATCATCGCCATCACGTTCACCAACAAGGCTGCCGCGGAGATGCGGGAGCGCGTCGAGAGCCTCGTCGGCCCGGCCGCCGGCCGCATGTGGGTGTCCACGTTCCACTCCGCGTGCGTGCGGATCCTGCGGCGGGAGGCTGCCACCCTGGGACTGCGGTCCAGCTTCTCCATCTACGACTCCGCCGACTCCCAGCGGCTGCTCACGCTCGTCGCGCGGGAGCTGGACCTCGACCCCAAGCGGTACCCGGCGAAGGCTCTCCAGAACAAGATCTCCTCGCTCAAGGACGAGCTGGTGGACCCCGAGACGTTCGCGGCGACCTCCGGCGGGGGCGCGGCCAACGAGTTCGACACCGTGCTGGCGCAGGTCTACACGCGCTACCAGGCCCGGTTGAAGCAGGCGCACGCGCTCGACTTCGACGACCTGATCATGACCACCGTGCACCTGCTGCGGGCGTTCCCCGCGGTGGCTGAGCACTATCGGCGACGCTTCCGGCACGTGCTGGTCGACGAGTACCAGGACACCAACCACGCGCAGTACGCGCTGGTGCGCGAGCTGGTGGGCTCCTCACGCGGGATCGTCGACGACTCCACGGACATGGAGCTGCCGCGCGGCGAGCTCACGGTCGTCGGCGACGCCGACCAGTCCATCTACGCGTTCCGCGGGGCGTCCATCCGGAACATCCTCGAGTTCGAGATCGACTACCCGGACGCGCGCACCATCCTGCTCGAGCAGAACTACCGGTCCACGCAGAACATCCTCTCGGCCGCCAACGCGGTGATCAGCCGCAACCCCGGCCGGGAGAACAAGCGCCTGTGGACCGACTCCGGGGCGGGTGCGCAGATCGTCGCCTACGTCGCGGACACCGAGCACGAGGAGGCGCGGTTCGTCGCGGAGGAGATCGACCGGCTGGGTGACTCCGAAGGGGTGCGGCCGGGGGACGTGGCCGTCTTCTACCGGGCCAACGCGCAGTCGCGGGCGCTGGAGGAGGTGCTGATCCGCGTCGGGCTGCCGTACAAGGTGGTCGGCGGCACGCGGTTCTACGAGCGCAAGGAGATCAAGGACGCGGTCGCCTACCTGCGCGCCATCGCCAACCCCGACGACGACGTCAACCTGCGGCGCATCCTCAACGTCCCGAAGCGCGGGCTGGGGGACCGGTCGGAGGCGATGGTCGCGTCGTTCGCGGAGCGCGAGCGGATCTCGTTCGGCGCCGCCCTCGACCTGCTCGACGAGGTCCCCGGCCTCGGCACCCGCGCGATCACGGGCCTGACGGCGTTCGCCGGGATGATGACTGACCTGCGCACGCTCGCGGGCTCGGGTGCCGGCCCGGCCGAGGTGCTCGGCGCGGTGCTCGACCGGTCCGGGTACCTGGCAGAGCTGCGCGCCAGCGACGACCCGCAGGACGCCTCCCGGGTGGAGAACCTGGCCGAGCTGCACGCCGTGGCCTCCGAGTTCGAGCAGAGCGACCCCGAAGGGGACCTGGCCGACTTCCTGGAGCGCGTGTCCCTGGTGGCCGACTCCGACCAGATCCCCGACGGGGACGGCGGGGACGACGCGTCCACGCCGGACCCGGGCGTGATCACCCTCATGACCCTGCACACCGCGAAGGGCCTGGAGTTCCCGGTCGTGTTCCTCACGGGCATGGAGGACGGCACGTTCCCGCACCTGCGGTCGCTGTCCGACTCCCAGCAGCTGGAGGAGGAGCGCCGGCTCGCCTACGTCGGGCTGACCCGCGCCCGGGAGCGGCTGTACATCTCACGGGCCGCGGTCCGTACGGCCTGGGGCGTGCCCAACGAGTTCCCGCCGAGCCGATTCCTCGACGACCTCCCGGACGAGCTCATCGACTGGCGCCGCCGCGAGTCGTCCACGTCGCAGCTGCGCGGCGGGTGGGGCTCCGGCTACGGCTCCTCGGGGAGCGGCGGAGGTGGGTACCGGACGTCGTCGGCACCGCGCACCGAGCAGCGTCCCGCCCTGCCCTCGACCGGCGCCACGTTCGGCTCGGCCAAGCCGCGACCCGACTCCGCCATCCCCCAGCTGGCCATCGGGGACCGGGTCACGCACGACTCCTACGGTCTCGGCACGGTGATCGGGCTCGAGGGCGCCGGCCCCAACGCGGTGGCCAAGGTCGACTTCGGGACCGACGGCACCAAGCGGCTGCTGCTGCGGTTCTCCCCGGTCACCAAGCTCTGACCTCAGCCCACCGGCACGTCCGCCCACGTCGCGGCGACGGACTCGCGCACGGCCTCGGTGCGCACCCCGAGCGAGCTGAGCACCCGGTGGGCCGTCGTGTCGTCGAGGCGCGCGACCGCGAGCAGCAGGTGACCGGTGTCGATCCGCCGGTGCTTGTAGCGCAGCGCCTCCCGCAGGGAGACCTCCAGCAGCTTCTTGGCGGCGGTGTCGAACGGCAGGTGGCCCCTCGGCGAGCGCGGCGGCTCCGCGTCGAGCGCGCCCTGGCCGAACGCGGACTCGACCTGCGCGCGCACGGCGTCGAGGTCGATCCCCACCCCGGCCAGCGCGTCGGCGTCGATCGCGTCCCGCGGCAGCGCACGGACGGCGGCGAGCAGGTCGGCGCGACCGACCCCGAGCCGGTCCAGCGCCCGGGCGGCGACGGTGTCGGGCGTGCGGACCGTGCCGAGCAGCACGTGCTCGGTCCCGATCCGGTCGACCCCGAGCCTGCGGGCCTCCTCCTGGGCACCGACGACCGCCTCGCGGGCGTCCTTGGCGAACTTCTCGAACATCAGCCGACCCTCTTCCCGTGCTTCTTGTGGACCGCCTGCCGCGACACGCCCAGGGCGTCGGCCACCTGCTGCCAGGACCAGCCGAGGCGGCGGGCGCGCTCGACGTGCAGGGCCTCCAGCCGGTCGGCCAGGGCCCGGAGCGCCCGGACGGCCCGGAGGCCCTCGGCGGGCTCGGCAGCACTCGCGGCTGCGGTCATCAGCTCATCGGACATACCGTCAACCTACGTTGACACTCGCGCAGTCGTCAACCCACATTGACACGCGAGACGCGCAACGTCCGAGCAGAGATAGGTCGGGACCCACCCCTGCTCGGACGTCCCGCGGGCTGGGCTGCACCGTCCGAGCAGGAGGAGGTCAGGGGCTACCTCTGCTCGGACGTCCGGGGAGGGGGTCGAGGGCGACCGTGGACCTGGTGCGGACGCTACGGGAGGGGGTGGGGGAGCAGGTGGGGGCGGGCGACGTCGCGGTTGTCGATGACGACCGTGGCGCGGGACGCGGGCCGGCAGGCGGCCAGGTACCGGCGCTGGCCCTCCACGTAGCGGGCGTTCGCGGGGTGCGTCGGGTCGGGCGGGCAGCCGTCCCGGACCGCCATGCGCGCGAACGTCTCGGTGAAGTCGACGTCGAGGTACACGGAGAAGTCCCACCAGGCGGCCAGCTCGTCGCGGTGCAGGAAGATGCCGTCGACGACGAGCACGGTGCGGTCGGTGCCCGACTCGCGCGGCAGGTGCAGCTCGGCGTCGGTGGCCACGTCGCGCACCGCGGGGCGGTACCGGCGGGACCCGCCCGGTGCGAACGGCTCCAGCACCTGCGTGCGGAACGCGTCGTAGTCGTAGGAGTCGGCCCAGAAGCCCTCGGGCGAGTGCCGACCCTGGCGGTAGCGCTCGTCGCGCGGGCGGTGGAACCCGTCGACCGACACGCGCACGACGTCGCGGCCCTCCCGCCGCAGCGCGGTGGCGAGCTCGTCGGCGAACGTGGTCTTGCCGGCGCCGTCCATGCCGTCGACACCGACGAGCACCGGCCGTCCGAGGGTGCGCGGGTCCGCGACGCACGACGCCACCTCACGCACCACGGCGAGGCGTGCGACGGACGCGGTGGGCGCCGTGTCGGACGGGGCGCTCACCGCGGCGGGCCGTCTCGGTCGGCGGTGCGAGGCAGTGCCGCGACGTCCGTCACCGGGTCCATGCCGGGAACGTAGCGGAATGCCGGGTATGCCGGGAAGGGTTCCGGGAGGGGTTGCGGGGAACGTGTGAAGAACCGGGGTCGCGCACGCCACATCTCTCGATGTGAAGATACCTCCGACCGGCCGCTACCATCGACCGGGGCGTTTCGGCCGTACCGAGCCGTCGATCGCCGGTGATGAGAGGACCCAGACCAGGTGGACCTGTTCGAGTACCAGGCACGTGACATCTTCGAGAAGCACGGCGTTCCCGTGCTCGGCGGCGTCGTCGCCACCACCCCGGAGGAGGCCCGCGCCGGCGCGGAGCAGCTCCTGGACGGTCAGCCCGGCGTGGTGGTCGTCAAGGCGCAGGTCAAGGTCGGCGGCCGCGGCAAGGCCGGCGGCGTCAAGCTGGCCCGGTCCGCGGACGACGCGGCCGAGAAGGCGACCGAGATCCTCGGCATGGACATCAAGGGCCACACGGTCCACCGCGTGATGATCGCCGCGGGCGCCAAGATCGCCACCGAGTTCTACTTCTCCCTCCTGCTGGACCGCGCCGAGCGCCGCTACCTGGCCATGTGCTCGGTCGAGGGCGGCATGGACATCGAGCAGCTCGCGGTGGAGCGTCCCGACGCCCTCGCCAAGGTGGCGGTCGACCCGCGCACCGGCATCGACCAGGCCAAGGCCGACGAGATCGTCCGCGCCGCCGGGTTCGACGCCGAGATCGCCCCCAAGGTCGCCGCGGTGCTGCAGACGCTCTGGACGGTCTACCGCAGCGAGGACGCCACGCTGGTCGAGGTGAACCCGCTGGTCCTCACCGAGGACGGCGAGATCGTCGCGCTCGACGGCAAGGTCACGCTCGACGAGAACGCGGCCTTCCGGCACCCGGAGCACGCCGAGCTCGAGGACGCCGCCGCGGCGGACCCGCTCGAGGCGCGCGCCAAGGAGAAGGACCTCAACTACGTCAAGCTCGACGGCGAGGTCGGGATCATCGGCAACGGCGCGGGGCTCGTCATGAGCACGCTGGACGTGGTCGCGTACGCCGGCGAGGCGCACGGCGGCGTGAAGCCGGCCAACTTCCTGGACATCGGCGGCGGCGCCAGCGCCGAGGTCATGGCCGCGGGACTCGACATCATCCTCACGGACCCGCAGGTCAAGGCCGTGTTCGTCAACGTCTTCGGCGGCATCACGGCGTGCGACGCCGTCGCCAACGGCATCGTGGCGGCCCTGGAGATCCTCGGCGACGAGGCCTCCAAGCCCCTGGTCGTCCGCCTGGACGGCAACAACGTGCTCGAGGGCCGACGGATCCTCGCCGAGGCCGGTCACCCGCTCGTGACGATCGCGGACACGATGGACGGCGGCGCCGACAAGGCGGCCGAGCTCGCCCACGCCGCGGCCTGAACCCCCAGACGAGAGAGAAGCAGACACTCACATGGCGATCTTCCTGACCGAGGCATCCAAGGTCATCGTCCAGGGCATGACGGGTTCCGAGGGCCAGAAGCACACGACCCGCATGCTCGCGTCCGGCACGTCCGTCGTCGGCGGGGTGAACCCCCGCAAGGCAGGGACGTCCGTCTCGTTCGGTGACACGGACGTCCCCGTCTTCGGCACCGTGGCCGAGGCCATGGACGCCACCGGCGCCGACGTGTCGGTCGTCTTCGTCCCCCCGGCGCACACCAAGGCGGCCGTGATCGAGGCGATCGACGCCGGCATCCCGCTCGTCGTCATCATCACCGAGGGCGTCCCGGTGGCGGACACCGCGGAGTTCTTCGCGCTCGCGCTGGAGAAGAACGTGCGGCTCATCGGCCCCAACTGCCCCGGCCTGATCAGCCCTGGGAAGTCCAACGTCGGCATCATCCCGGCGGACATCACGGGCCCGGGCCGCATCGGCCTGGTGTCCAAGTCGGGCACGCTGACGTACCAGATGATGTACGAGCTGCGGGACCTCGGGTTCTCCACGGCCATCGGCATCGGTGGCGACCCGATCATCGGGACCACGCACATCGACGCCCTCGCGGCGTTCGAGGCGGACCCCGACACCGAGGTCATCGTGATGATCGGCGAGATCGGCGGCGACGCCGAGGAGCGCGCGGCGGCGTACATCGCCGAGCACGTCACCAAGCCGGTCGTCGGCTACGTCGCGGGGTTCACGGCTCCCGAGGGCAAGACCATGGGCCACGCCGGCGCCATCGTGTCGGGCTCGTCGGGCACCGCCCAGGCGAAGAAGGAGGCCCTCGAGGCCGCGGGCGTCAAGGTCGGCAAGACGCCGTCCGAGACGGCCGTCCTCGCGCGCCAGCTGCTCAGCTGACCCTGCACCTCCTCTCGACCCCGGTGAGCCCGCGCTCACCGGGGTCGAGGTGTCTCAGCCGACATCCGACGCGCCGGGCGGGGTTCGCCGCAGCGGCGAGCGCGGCGGCGACCATGGCACGGTGAGCGCCACCGGCCCCCGCACGGGGGGCACCCCCGTCGTCGACCGTCGTCGCCGCCGCACGCTCGTCGACCAGCCGGCCCCGACGTTCTTCACCAGCGCGCTCGACGGCGCCCCGCGCTGGGTGGCGGGGATCCTGTCCGCGCTCCAGGCGGCGCTGCTGTCGTTCCTCGTCCTCGCGCTGCCCGCGGTCGCGGCCTACGTGGCGACGTCGGCGGACCCGTCCAACAGCGGCGTCGGCTGGTTCCGGTCGGTGGGCGTCGGTGCGTCCCTGTGGCTGCTCGGGCACGGCGTCCCGGCACACGTGGGCCCGGTCGTCGTGACCCTCGTGCCGCTCGGGGTCACGGCGCTGGCGCTCTTCGCGTGCTACGCGTCGGCGCGCCGCTCCGGGCTGGCCACCCGGTCGTCCTACGCGGCCGGCGTCGCCACGTACGCCGTGGTCACGGTGCTGCTGGCCCTGTTCTCCGGTGTGCCGGGCGCCGGACTGGTCCGGGCGCTGGCCGGTGGCCTGGCCGTCTCCGCGGTGGGGCTGGGTGCCGGGCTGCTGGCGCGCCCCGAGGCGCCCTCGCTGCGGGCCGTGACACGACCCGCCTGGTCGCGGCTCCCGGCACCGGCGCGCACGGGGATCGCCGGTGGGGTCCTGGCGTCGGCGGCCCTCGTCCTCGTCGCCGCGCTCGTGACCGCGCTGTGGGTGCTCGCCGGGAGCTCGACGATCGGGGACGTCGTGCGCGGGCTGGGGCTGGACGCGGTGGGCGGCGTCGTGCTCGCCGTCGCCGAGCTGACCTACCTGCCGAACCTCGTCGTGTGGGCGCTCGCGTGGCTGACGGGCGCGGGCTTCTCGGTGGGTGCGGGGACGCACTTCGCCCCCGACGACGTGGTCGGGGGTGCGCTGCCCGCCGTCCCGATGCTGGGGGCGCTGCCGTCCTCCGACGTGGCGGGGCCGGGTACCAGCCTGGTCCCGCTGCTCCTGGTCGCGGTGGGCTGCCTCGTGGGCCTCTACGTCCACCGCAGGCTCGTGTCCCAGCGCTGGTGGGACCGCATTGTCGCGTGCGCGACGGCCGGGACCACGGCCGCCGTCGTCGTCATGCTGCTGGTGACCGCGGCCAGCGGGAGCGCGGGGCCGGACCGGTTGGCGGACGTCGGGGCGCAGGGGGGGATCGTCGGGCTGCTGGCCGGAGCCGGCGTGCTCGTCGGGGCGCTGCTGGTGGCCCTGCCCGGCGACGCGCTGCTCCGCGGGCAGATCGGCCGGACGCTGCGGCGCGAGCAGGACTGACGAGCGTCAGGACCCGTCGCGCAGCGTCGTGGTGAGGCGTTCGACGTGCTGCTCGTACTGCAGCTCGCACGCGCTGGTCGCTGTCACCGTCAGCGCGCCCTCGAGGCACTCCTGACGCTCGAGCACGGCGGGCCACTGCAGCGCGATCCCGCCGAGGAAGAGCGTCCACAGGAGCGCGACGACCCCGCCGACGGCGAGCAGGGGCACGAGCCCGCGCGTCCGGGCGCGGGTGGCGACGACGAGCGCACGGAGGCCGACGACCACCGCGGGGACGGCGAACAGGAAGGCGGCGGCCTGCCAGGGCAGCGGCAGGGTGGCCACGAGCACGGAGCTCAGGACGAGCACGCCGAACAGGCGCGTGAGGCCGAACGCGCTCTCGCTGCCCTCCGGGTCCGGCGGCTGCCGCTCGGGCGCGACCGGGGC